>CAJXSU010000002.1 GCA_913061465.1 uncultured Flavobacterium sp. | reverse complement strand
GATATCCCATAGCTGTTGAGTATAATGCATTTGCTAATGTTTGACGCCCCATTGCGATAGAGGTTCCCCCAACAGCATCTGTTAGGTATCCTATTGCTGTTGAGTAGGTTCCACTTGCTTCAGTCTCACGTCCCATTGCTATAGAAGTGCCCCCAACAGCATCTGTTAAGTATCCTAGCGTTGTAGAATAGTCTCCACTTGCCTCAGTCTGACGGCCCATTGCTGTTGAAGCAACTCCACTTGCTGTTGTTTGTAGTCCAATCGCGGAAGCAGTGGCTCCGCTATTTGTTGTACTACTGGTAGCAATTTGAGCACTAACTGTAAAACCGATAGTTAATATTATAAATGTAAATAGTTTCTTCATTATTGATAATTTATAGGATTAAATTTTTTACATTATTTTTTTTGTAAATATTCTTTAAAATGGAAATAGCGTAATATTAGCCCTTATAATTTGTGGAGACAAAAGTTAAATTTTTAATAAAACATCCATTATTATTATTTTTTGTCACAAATAACATCTTAAAGATATACGATATGGTTATCGATAAAATCTATATTAAAAGGATAGATAACGAAAATTATTATTTAATTTTGAAAATAAGTGAGATGAAGGATATTAAATATTTCTTCCAAGAATAATTTATAAAAATTAAAAAAGATGGCATTAGAAATAACAGATGCAAATTTTGAAGAGGTAGTGTTACAATCAGATAAGCCAGTATTAGTTGATTTTTGGGCCGCTTGGTGCGGACCTTGTAGAATGGTAGGACCTATTATTGATGAAATTCACGGAGAGTACGACGGAAAAGCGGTTGTGGGAAAAGTAGATGTTGATTCAAATCAAGAGTTTGCTGCTAAATATGGTGTACGAAATATTCCAACAGTTCTATTATTTAAAAATGGAGAAGTTGTAGATAAACAGGTTGGTGTAGCTCAAAAAAATGTATACACAGATAAAATTGACGCCAACTTATAAAAATTGTCTAAAAAATCAAAGTTAAAAGGTTTGGCATTTGCCAGACCTTTTTCTATTTTAGGGAACAATGATAGACCTTTCTAACATACAAAATTCAGAAATTAAAAACCTAGAGTTATTAGCCCATAAAATAGTGGAGGGATTTATAACAGGGATTCATAAAAGCCCTTTTCATGGTTTTTCTGTTGAGTTTTCTGAACATAAGTTATATAACAAGGGAGAGAGCACACGCCATATAGATTGGAAACTTTTTGCAAAAACAGAAAAGTTATATATAAAAAAATACGAGGAAGAAACCAATTTACGATGTCATATTATTATAGATAATTCTGCTTCCATGCATTATCCAGTAGTAAAAGAACAACGGGTAAATCAATTAAACAAAGTAGGGTTTTCAGCAGTTGCCTCTGCTTGTTTGATGGAAGTCTTAAAAAGACAACGTGATGCAGTTGGTCTAAGTGTTTTTGCTGATTCCTATCAATATTACGCTCCAGAGAAAGGAAGTGATCGTCACAGAAAGATGATTCTTCATCAACTTGAAAAATTAGTAACAAGTAAATCAGATGCTGTCACTGAAACCTATCAATATTTACATGAGATTGCTAAAAAAATTCACAGACGTTCTTTAATTTTTCTGTTTACAGACATGTTTCAAACGAATATAGGTGAAGAAAAAATGTTTGAAGCTTTAAGGCATTTAAAATTTAACAAACACGAAGTTGTACTGTTTCATACCTTTGATGTGAATACCGAATTAAATTTTGATTTTGAAAACTCTCCAAAAAAATTTGTTGATGTTGAAACAGGTGAAACGGTAAATTTATTTGCAGACAATATAAAAGAAAACTACACAAGATTAGTTGATTCTTATTTTAAAGAATTGAAAAACAAATGTCTACAATATAAGATAGATTATGTTCCTGTAGATGTTAAACAGGGTTTTCATCAAGTATTAACTAGCTATTTTTTAAGTAGGCAAAAAATGCTGTAATTTTCCCTCTTTCTGTTTGGATATATAAAAAACTGACTTATATTTGCAACCGCTTTAAGCAACGGTCTGGTAGTTCAGCTGGTTAGAATACCTGCCTGTCACGCAGGGGGTCGCGGGTTCGAGTCCCGTCCAGACCGCATAAGCATCTCTTTTGAGATGCTTTTTTTTATTTTTATATATCGAATGATAATCTGTGGTTCAAATGATTTAACTAATCAATTCAAACCGGATTTTTCGAACACCATGATCTGTGTCCCATTGTCTCACTTCCTTGAAATGAAAGCTCCTATACAATTTTGATGCAGGTATATTTTCAAGTCCAGTTTCAACTGTGAAAATTTTAGAGAAAAAGTTTTGTAATACATGTTTTATAAGTTGACGTCCTATGCCTTGTCTAAAAAAATGAGGAGACACTACTAAACTATTAATGTGTGTAGCTTTTTCATTGGAACTAACTTCTATAACACCAACGATATCATCTTTGATGTGGTATCCAAAAAAAGTAGTATTACTATTTATATAACTCTCTAGAGGTCTCTGTAAAGGTGGAAAGTTTATAGCATTAAGTAATTTAGCTTCTATAGCGTATGATTTTTGAAAAACAACACGCATTTTAGTAGCAATTATTAAATTATTATGCTCTAATTTTTTAATCATATTAGTTAATAGCTACAAATAGAGTAGACCAATATATGGAATTTTATAAAAAAAAAGTTATTTTTTTGTGAAACGATATTCTTATTATGTAAATCGCATTAATTTTTTTAATTATCTATACCATTTAATAATTTCATACTAATCATAAATGATTTAGTTATGTTATTTTTACTCTTAATATTTTTTTTATGAAAAAAGCTTTCTTCATCCTTATTCTTATTTTTATGTCTTGTAAAAATTTCAATGTGAAGACCTATGAGATAGGAAACATAAAAACTATTTATGGTGATATGTACTTTTGGCTTTATGAAGAAACACCATTGCATAAAGCGAGTTTTATAGAATTATCAACTAATAACTATTGGAATAGTTTGAGTTTTAACAGAGTAATCGAGAATTTTGTGATTCAGGGAGGCTGTCTTGACGTTCCTGAAGGGTTTTCAAATTCTCCATACCTCATCGAACCTGAATTCATTCCTGAAATTAAACATCAATATGGAGCAGTTGGTATGGGAAGAGATAACAATCCAGAAAAACGATCAGCAGGATGTCAATTTTACATAGTTCATGACACACTTGGAATACCGAGGCTAGATCAAAATTATACTGTTTTTGGTCAATTGTTTAAGGGCTTTGAAGTTTTAAATAAAATTGCAACACTTCCAACAGATTCTTTAGATAAACCATTAAATAGAGTTTCGATCAAAGTAAGAACTCTTTTGTTAACTAAAAAAGAATTAACTCAATTTGGAGGATTAACTTTTTTAAAATAATAATTAAACTTTTCTGTATTATTAATAAAATTCTGTTTTATTTCATGTTTTATGTTTAAAAAAACAGAACTAACATTACACAAAATTTGTTTTTTATTTTATTTATAAAGAAAAAAAAATTATTTTTGTTAAGAGTTGTTTTTTAAAATAAACTACTCGTTAAAAAATTTAAACCCCTAATCTCCTCTTTAAATGGAAACTAACCTTTCTGTATTAATACCCCGTGTAAGTAAACTTTCACAGAAATTTGATAATACTTCTTTAATACTCAGTCATCATTGGGTTTTAATTGATGAAATTAATTCCAAAAAGAAACTATATATCTTTAGAAAAAATAAAGAACTTTTAATTTCTAAAGATGGTAAGGTAGACTCAGCTTCATGGAGATATTTGGGTAAAAACACTCTTCTTATTGAACAAGAGAAAGTAAAAAAATTATATAAGCATGGATTTTTTGATCAAAATTTAATAGCGATTAAAACAGATGTTGAAGGCAATTATTCTTTTTTTGTAAATGAAGAAAAATTTAATCTAGGTCTAAATTCTGAAAATAAAATAGGAAAATATTTATACAGTAAGTACTTAAATAATACCATTAAGAACAAAGTAACTAGACGTAAAAGAAAATCTATAAGAAATAAAAAGAACAGTGGCTTCTATAATTATAATTTTAATTATAATTATAATGTATTAGACAAAATAAACAACAAAAGCGCGATTAGAAAGTTTAAAATCTTCTTAATAAACTTTTCATTAGTTTTTTTCGTTTCTGTTTTTGTTTTATTGTTTCTTCAATATGCACGTTTATTTTAGAGGTTATTTTTTTATAAATTTAAGTGTATTACCGTTTTCGAGTTTTAAAAAGTATAGTCCTTCTGTTAGATTACGTATTTCAATATTTTCATTAAAATTAATAGAGCCTTTTAAAACTTCTGCGCCCATAAGATTATATATTTTATAAGCTTGTTTCTCATATATTCCTAGAATTGTTATACTTCCTGAGCTTGGGTTAGGATATATTATATTTTTTAATATTATTTCTTCATTAGAGAGTGGTTCAGCACTTTCTATATTAGTTTCAAAATCGTCTAAAAAATAAGACCCTTCATCATTGCCAAGCATTACTTGAACTTGAATTGATGAAGTATTATCTTGAATTATATATTCAAATTCAAATGGGTTTTCTGGGTATTCATTTGTTAAATTAAACTCTGATGATGGTACATAAGAGTTGTTGCCATTTATAACCGCTTTAACTCGTATTTTAAATGACTGACCACTAGTTGCCAAAGATTTAGCATAGGTTTTGATGGTTATTTTTTTATTCGTTAAGTCTCCAGTAAATATCCTGTTGGTTAAAAGTACTTTATTATAGGTATCTGCCGAATTAACTTGAACTTTTGCTCCAGAAAAACCATTTCTTGAATCTGTATCTGCATCAGAAAAAGATGCTGCTGCTGTTCCAGAAACAATAAAATTCCAATCCGTGTTATAGCCACATTCAAATTCTGGATTTAAGATTATAAGATCTTCTGTAGAGCCATAACAAATTGGCCATGTTCCTGAACTAAGCAAAGCATCTCTTACATCTAAAACCCATGTTCCAGAAATTTCATTATTTGTGTTTGGATTATCTGTTCTTAAATGAATTGCTTTATTAGATTTATTTCCAGCATCCCAGGCAGAAAAAGAAAAACCTCTATTAATAGCTTGTTCAGCTAAGTACCTATGATACTCAACTCTGCTTGCATTTATAGGGCCACCATAAGATCCATAAATCCCAGTATTATAGTTTAATCCATTTTCGTTATCTGCACCAAATTCGCCTAAAGTAATAGGAATATTTTTTGAATTTGACCAATTTTTGACAGCATCAAAATGACCATTAACAGTATTTTTATCTGCTACTGTACCCCAATTAAAATCATTATTATTTTCTGTTGAGGAACTTGTAAAACTAAAAGGTTGATAATAATGAAATGAAGCAATTAAATAATCATCACTGCTAATAACATTATCACTAATTTGTTGAGGAGCATTTTGAGAATTTTGACCCCCTCCTGTAATGATAATATTTCTAGTACTATTATTTACTCCCGAAGCTCTAATCGTTGAAATTATCATTGTATTTAAAGCGTCCATTTCATTTGCACTCATTTCAAAGTAAGGCTCATTAACTATTTCAAATAACAAGTTTTCAGAATAGGTTTTGAAACGATTACTTATTTGATTCCAAATAGAGTTAAATTTATCAAGGTCAGCTGCTCTTTTCGCAGAGGTAGGATGCGTAATCTGAGTATTTGAATCTGAGAAAGTATATAAAAATTCAGATTTTAATTGTGCTCCATGAAAATCAATAATGGTAATAAGTCCTTGGTTTAGAGACCAATTTACTACTTCTTCAATTCTATTTAAATAAACTTGATCTACAACGTAATCATCAATTGTTCCAGTATAATCATTAGAAGTATTAGCAGCAACAGAATATTGAGTTGTAGTTCCGGTTGTTCTGATTCCATAAAAGTCCATCGGAATTCTTACATTCATAAATCCAGCATTTTTAATATCTACAAAATATTGCTCATAGATTTCTGGAGCCCAATTTCCTTCAACAGGAGCACTTAATGTATTTCCAAGGTTAATTCCTCTCTCCATTCTTTCAACCATGGCATAGGGGCCTGTTTGTCCTTTAATGTTAATTATAGATAGGAAAAAAAATGCAATAATTATTGTGAAAAATTTCATGTTTTTTTAAAATTAAAAAAAGGTTAAGTCTTTTAGAATTAACCTTTTTATTTTTTTTATAAAAAAAAATTATTTTTTATTATTTTGTTGCCAGGTTCTATGCAGCTTGTTAATCATATTAACTTCTTTCATTGTAAACTTCTTTAAAAGATTATTTTTTGTTTCATTAAAAGAAGCCTTATAAATTTTAAGCTTTTCTTCACTAGAAAGATCCTTTCCTCTTATTTTTTTTCTATTTGAATCGTATTTTTCTGATAAAATAATGTAAATATCTTTCTTTTGATTTTCATCAAAATTCATTTCAGCGGTAATATATTCTGATACTGCTGTTGCTTTTTTTGCTATCTGTGCCGGTATTTTCTGAGCAAAGCTCACAAAGCTTGACCCTAAAAATAAAATTAGTATAATTTTTTTCATCTTCTTGTATTATTATTTTTTTATGAAACGTTTTGTAGAAATAACACCATTTTCTTGGTTGATTTCAAGAATATAGATTCCTGCTTTTAAACTAGAAGTGTCCAATGAATTGGAGTTCGCCTCTTGATTAATCATTACTTGCCCTAATTGGTTTATTGCTTTAATACCTTGTATTCTTAGAGGTGAATCTATTGTAATTAATCCATTTGATGGATTTGGATACAATTTAACACTTATTAGATTTACACTAGCAGTACTCAACGATTCTGATGAAAATATTATTTCTTCAATAACAATTGTACCAGTAGAAGGAATAGGAGCACCACCGGCAGGATTTGATTCAACAATTTGAAGTGCCCAAGTTGGTTGAACCCCAGTCCAGTTTGTAAAGACAGGGTTACCCTCTGTATTTGTTCCTTCGTTTAAATTAATGTCATAAACCTGAGAACTAGAATCATTAGCTAAGATATTTACTCCTGTAAATTGATTGCCTCCTTCTGGAGAAACAAAATTAAGACGATCTTTTGAAGAATTATTTCTGAGAGCTATCCGACAATATTTATAAGTATCTGCATTAACATTATAATAACCTGCTTGTTGTTCAAATTTTGGATATGGGCTTTGATCATTTATATCTAATTCAATTTCACCACTTGTAGGTTGAGTCAAGGAAATGCCATTAGCACCGACAAAACCCTCTGAATCTGATGTGTCATCAAATGTGTAGGTGGTTCTTTCAGTAGATGGCAAGTCTGTAAGGAAACTAACTTTTTGAATAATAACATTACCATCTGTGGCACTATTTAATGTTAAAGGTCCATTAGCTGGATTTGCGGTTACAAACTGAATCCAAATATGGTCCATATCCATATCTGTATCATCATCTGTAGCGGCATTGTAATTTGTCCATTGGGCATTTGTCAAATCAAAGGTATAACTTTCAGAACCTGTGTTAGGAAGGATATCAATAGATGTATAACGTGTATGAGCTCCACCTGTATTAGTTGGGTCAGTTCCGTCACCACCTCTAAAATGAAGTATTCTTACCCTTGTTAACTCATTAGAATTATTAATTAATTTAACTTCTACATATTTTTGAATACTGGCATCTATATTTGCATTAAGATGTTTAATTCTTGGTTTTCTATTGGTAGTTCCAGTTCCATCCCAATCTATGGCAAGACCTTCAGAGACGATGGTAGCCGAGCCTATATTTCCTCCTCCTTCAACCCAACCTAATAAATTTTGATCTGTTTCAAAATCAAACACAACATCTTGGGCATAAAGTGTTATACTTAATAAAAAGGTTAGTAAACCTACAATGTAGTTTTTTTTCATAATTGTGTTATTTTAAAGTTATTATTTAGTAATTGTTTAGATTTCTATTATTAGTTACTAAATCTTTAATCATACATATCTCCAATTCCTTCATACGTATCCTCACTTTGTTGGTCTATGATTTTTTCTAGTGCTCCAGAATTAACACGGAACCCATTACCAGGATTAGCAGGACTACTCGCTTGCGCTTTTTTAGGACTAAGAATCGTATAGGTTCCAATAGCAGTTAAGGCTGCATACTTACCATAATTTCCAATTTTTTTAAGAGCCTCTTTTCTTGAAATCTCCTCTTTTTGTGTGTTTTTTTGATTTTCCATGTTGTAAAAGATTTCTAGTATTGAATGATTATTTTTCTGTTTAGCGTTCCATTTTCTGTAGTAAGTTTTACAATATATATGCCTACAGGAATGTTGTTTAAATTGATATCATTGACACCGTTTCCTTCAAAAGAAGTCTTCAGCACCGTTTTTCCTAAGATGTTAAACATTTGCAGCTTGGCTGTACCGTTTTGTACGCCAACAATTCTCAAATTATCGTTACTAGAGGTATAGATGCTTATGTTATTATTAATACCAAAATCATCGGCACTTAAAACTCCGGATGTGGTATGCAAGTAAAAACGTCCAATACCTGAAAGATTATTCTCTGGTGTAAAACTAAAGTTTGAATCTGCTTCTAACAAAGTAAAACTATTGTCTTGTTTGTCTTCTAGATAAATGTTGATACCAGAAGGGAAGTTGTTTGTAGCTGCGTCTATGGAAATGGATGTTCCAGCTTCAGCGTTAATCCCTACAGGAACCACCATGTTTTCATAGTTGTTGGGAGGTAAAGATTGTACCTGATAATCCTTTCCTTCACTATCAGCAACCAAATGCGTGTAAATCGCCAACGGATTAGAAACCCCATTAAATAAAGTTCCGTCATAGCCATTATCAAAACTAGTTGTGGCTCCATCTATATAATAGATTTTAGCCTCTTTAGAGGCTGAGCCATCTGAAAGTGAAAGATAAAGTTCAGGTCTATTTTCGGTTCTTTGAAAAGTGTCAGAAGTATGGTGTGTTTGAAAACTTTTATTAAGTGCCAATGAACCACTAACTCCATCAGATTTGACGAAGAAGGCTTGACCTGGTGCTAGCTTATAGGCATCTGCAGTTACCTTTGTGTCATAACTAGCAGTATCTTCATTCCAAATCCAAATAGTTTCTTCATCTAAAACTCCGGTATTTGTTGTTAACATAGAAGCTATATCTGTGTAAGAAGTAAATGGGTTTCCTATAAAATTAAAACCATTACCACTTATTGCGAGTGTTCTTGAAATATCTGAATTTCTAAAAGTCCCTGTAAAGCTAATATCGCCAGCTGACACTAATTTTATAATATATCCTTTACCTTCAATAAAATTTCCAGAACTGCTTGAACTAGAATTATAGTAGGTCCATGTATCTGCAAAAGACCCATAAGATTGTGATAAGCCTACATCAGTATCTTCAGTTGATTGTGCGAGACCTTCAGCTGAAATAAATGCATCTATGTCTTGGCTTGCAACCGGTGATGTTACTCCATACCAATTTGCAGTGGCTAGGGTTCTAGTGTAGGTTAAATTTCCTGAAGCAGATCCATTTACTAATAACGAACTCCCATTAGCAATACTGGCAGTAGCAGAAGCATCAATGGTTAGGTTATTATTTATTGTTACACTGTTTTCTCCAGTCTTTATATCTAATGCTCCATCAACATCAAGATCATTTAAGACCAAGCTTTTCACACTGGTAACATTTAAAGTAGAAGAAGGATCTAAATACATATAGTCATATGCAAAATCAGAAGATCCGTTATTTAAAGTTGCAGTATTACCAAATAAAAACAATCTATTTGAACTTGAAGGACTAATCTGTGTATTCCATGAGGTATTAGCAACAAAGCCACCACTAAGAAAAATTAATCCATTATCTCCAGAGGTTGTAAAATCATATTGATCGATCCACAAATGATTTTCTGATGCGTCACTACCTAGAGCAGTGTTTGATGCAAATATCATGTAAGCTCCTGAGCCAGTAGTTATTGCATCATAGAGTAATTGAGAGGTCCAAGATTGGTTTACCCAACCTGAGGATACGGCTCCGTTATCAAGTTTGGCTTTAATTCTAGAATTAGTTAAATTATCTCCAATAAAATATTTGATGGTGAGTTCTTTCCAATCGCTAGTATCATACGCTGCTGTTGCTGCGTTTGTTTTATATCTGATGTTAAGTAGATTTGAAGCATTATTATGAATAGATAAAACTTCACCGTTTCTTTGACCAGCATCATTAGCCGTGACTATCGTTTGTGTGTTCGATGCATCAAAAATACTTTTCAATCCTAAAGTGAATACTTCTTTATCTGCAACCAGAGTACCACTTATTTTAAACTTAATTTTTAGAGTAAGAATATCTCCAGAAGCTCCTGTAAATTGAAGATTCTTTTGATGCCTTTGGTATTGGGTTTTCACTGTCATTCTGTGATAACTACTACCGACACCTCCATTACTAATAACTTGTCTACTTGTTGCTGAGCTGGTTGCAACAAAGTCAGAAAGAGCATTTACATGCGTTTGTGTTGTGTAGCCCTCTTCATTCGTAAAAGATATTGAAGTTGTAGTGGCACTTGCATCAATTTCTTGAGATACTAAATTATAATTGCAAATAAAAAATGCAAAAATTAAAAATATTTTTTTTCTCATAATAAAATAAATTTAAAATGTTGAATTAAATCCAACAATATTTGTTCTCAAAATTAATGACAACAATAATTTGAAAATATAATTTATGAGTAAAAACCTGTAAATTTTGAAGCAAAAGGCAACTAATAATTCAAAAACAAACAAAAGTTAATATTGATATTGTTTGTTAATGGTTGGGCTTCCTGTTATGAAGGATAAAGAATTAAGGAATAAATCTATTTCTAAGGTAGTTTCTATAAAATATTTTAAAGGGGGTTTTGCAAAGAAGGCATGCCCCACATTTTTATAAAGAATTAAATCACATCTGCTTCCAACGGTTTTCATGTTGGTTTGATAGTTTTTTACGGTACTGACGGGAATAATTTTATCTTTTGTACCAATAAGTATTAGGGTTGGAGGCGCACCCTTTGAAATATTATGAATGGGTGAAATTTCAGTGTATCGATCTTTAAATCTTCGATATCCAAAAGCATTAGGGCCGTTATCTATTACAGGGTTTAGTAGTACTAAAGCATTTGGTACAGAACTAATTTTTAGATTTTCTTTTGGGTTGTCTAAACCTTCAATATTACCACAAGCAGCAGCCAAATGACCACCAGCAGAACCACCTCCTGCAACGATCATATTTGGATTTATGTTTAATTCTTTTGCATTTTCTCTTACAAATCTAATCGCAGATTTTGCATCTTCAACAGCTTCAAATGGTGTGGTATTATGCTTGTTTTTAATTCTATACTCAGCAGCTATTGCAATCATTCCTCTAGAAGCAAAATACATAGATTGTCTTTTAAACATTTTTGGACTTCCATTATTCCAACCTCCACCATGAAAGAATACAATACAATTATAAATACTGTCTTTTTGAAAATTTAAAGGCTTATAAACGTGAAGATTTAAAAGTGTTGAATCTATTTCCTTATAAACTACTTTCTCTGCTGAAATTAAGACTTTATTTTGTTGACTAAAGCTATTTTTATTCAGAATTAATGAGAACATTAAAATCAAGAAGAGCCGAAATCTGAATAAGCTTGGCAACACAATCATTATTTTTTGTTTAAAATTTCTTGAACAGATTCTTCATCTTTAATATTATCTACGATTCTCCCAAAATCAGTATCTGTTATTTTTCTAAAATCAACTAAACTTTTATCATTTTCATACTTTATCATTAAGTTTTTTAGCTTTACTTTCAATTCAGCTATTGTAGAAGCATAATTAGGATCACTATAGATGTTGTTCATTTGACTTGGATCCTTTTCTAAGTCATACAGTTCCCAAACATCGATGTTGTAATAAAAGTGAGCCAGGGTATATTTTTGGGTTCTAATCCCATAATGGGGTTGAACATGATGCCAAAACGGAAATTCATAATAGTGATAATACATAGCATCTTGCCAGTCTTTAGGTGTATTGCCCTCTAAAACTGGAACAAAACTAGTTCCTTGCATTTTTTGAGTTGTTGTAATACCAGCTAATTCTAGTAAAGTAGGTGCAAAATCTATATTGGTAATGATGTCTTCATTAACAGACCCTGCTTTAATTCTTTCAGGGTACTTTACCATAAAAGGCATTCTCAAAGATTCCTCATAAATAAATCGTTTGTCAAAAAAACCATGGTCTCCCAAATAAAAGCCTTGGTCTGAGGTAACAACAATTATGGTATTTTCTTCTAAATTATTTTCTTTTAAGTAAGTTAAGACACGTCCAATATTGTCATCAACAGATTTCACACATGCTAAATAATCTTTGATATAATTTTGATATCTCCATTTTTTACCTTCCTCATTTGTCATCCCTTTTGGCTGAACTATTTCTCCTGCTTTGGCTCCGTAAAAATCCCATTGAATTCTTTCTTTACGTTTTAGATTTTTTGGGCGCTCTAATTTCATATCTCTTCTGCTAAAATACTCCATAGTCATTTCTGTATCACCAGCAGTTTTTTCTCGTCCTTTATAGTCGTCATTAAAGGTAGAGGGGTAGGGCATTTCTATATCATCCCAAAGTTTTTTATACTTTGTGTCTGGATGCCAGGGCCTGTGAGGTGCTTTATATTGTAATACCATTAAAAATGGTTTGTCTGTCGTTTCTGTAGCTCCTAACCAATTTAATGCAAAATCAGTACTAAGATTTGTTGCATATCCTTTTTCCTTAACATTTTTACCATTATCGTTATAGAGAGGGTTCCAATAATTTCCTTGTTGTCCTGAAGCATTATGATACTTAAATGTATCAAAGCCAACAGGCTCTGTTCCTAGATGCCACTTTCCAAAAAGAGCAGTTTTATAGCCGTTTTTTTGAAATTCTTGTGGAAAAGTCCATTTAGAGTCATCAAATTTCCCACCACTTTCATTTTTATAATAGCCATTTAAATTACTGTAGTTACCCGTTAAAATAGCAGCTCTACTAGGGCCACATATTGAATTTGTAACCAATACATCTTGAAACAGCATACCTTCCTTTGCAACCTTATCTATATTAGGTGTTGGAGCTATATCCTTATAAATACCACCATAGGCACTGATAGCTTGTGTAGTTAAATCATCAGCCATAATATAAATAATATTTGGCTTTTTTACTGGGAGGCTTTTGTCAGAATTACAGGATGTAATTGCAAATACTAAAGAAGTTAAAATAATAATGGTTTTATGAGTTCTATTTTTCATTCTTAATTTTTTTATTTAAAATATTACTTAGGCTATCTATGACTGTTTTATACTGATCTTCAACAGCTAAGTTTCTATTTTCATCAGGGTCTGTATTGTGATCATATAACATCTTAGCAACGGTTTTATCGTTTATTTGCCACTCAGTGTAGAAAAAATTATCAGCAATTAATGTCTCTCCTTTTTGATAACGAGCATATGCCTTATTTTTAAAGATTTTTGAAGGATTTTGTAACGCATTGGTCAAAGAATTTCCTTCCAAGTGAACAGGTTTAGAGATATTTGCTAAATCACAAATTGAAGGATATAAATCTACCAGTTCTGCTATTGAATTGGTTTTTTTATTTTTTTGAATATCAGAGTCACTGATAATTAGAGGTACTTGAAGTGCTACTTCAAAATTACTATGTTTAACCCACAAACCATGCTCCATTAAACTCCAGCCATGGTCTCCTACTAATATGATGGTTGTATTTTCTCGCATGCCAAGATCGTCCAATCCTTTGATGAGTTTTCCCACCTGTGCATCAACATAACTTACGGATGCATAATAGCCATGAATTAACTTTTTTGCCATTTCATTAGATACCTGTCCTTTTTTAGGAATGTCTTTATAGTATCGTAATTCTCCCCATAAATGTCTTGCTCTATTTGGTACATTAGCTTGAAATTGGTTGTTTTTAGGAAGCTCAATCTTTTTAGAATCGTATAAATCCCAATATTTTTTTGGCGCATTAAAAGGTAAATGAGGTTTTACAAATCCAACGGCCAGAAAAAACGGTTTTCCAGTTGCTTTCAAATTTTTTAAATCTTGAACTGACTTATTTGCTGTTTCACCATCATTGTAGGCATCATCATCTACATCTGGACTTTCATAAGCGTACCCGTGTTTGCCATTATTTTCTAATAATATATTTTCTTCAGTGATATAATTTCTCCATTTTTTTGAAGATGGGTACCATTCTTCATCCCATTCTTCAATATCGTATTTTAAATGTGTAATTTTATTGTTACTTATCGTTGTATAGCCCTCATTTTTTAAATGTTTAACTAAGTTTAATGCATTTGGAGTTTCTTTTTTGATGCTAGCATTATATCTCAAAAAACGTTTTGAAGTAGGTCTAATTCCGGTAAGCAAACTAGCTCTTGAAGCACCACAAACAGGAACATTACTATAAGCTCTATTAAAAACTACTCCAGATTTAGCTAATGCATCGATATTTGGACTTATGATTTTATTTTCTCCATAAATATTAAGTTCTGGACGTAGATCATCTATCATAATAAAGAGAATATTTTTCTTTTTTGAAGCAGAATATTTCTCTTCATTTTCTCTAGTTGTTTTAAAACTTAAAAAAACCAAAACAAGACTTAATACGATGAGTTTATGAGATTTCATTTATAATTTAATTTTTTTATTAATTGATAAAATTATCTTTTTTAAATCTTTATCATTTGAAGAAGAACCAGTCATGATGGTAAAAGTTCCCGGTTCTACAACATAATTCATGTTTATGTCATAAAAGGCTAAACTTTCTGAGTTTATTGTAAATTTTATTTTTTTTGTTTCTCCTGCTTTCAGAAAAACTCGTTGGTATCCCTTTAATTCTTTTACAGGTCTAGTTACACTACTTACATTATCTCTAATGTAAAGTTGTGCAATCTCCTCACCATCAACTTCACCCGTATTTGTGATTTCTGTGGTAACTATTATCTTATCCTCTGCATTTAGAGTGGTATTTGATAATAAAGGCTTACTATATTTATAATTAGTATAACTTAAGCCATATCCAAATGGGTATAGAGGAGTTTTTTTCACATCGGCATATTTGTGAAAATAAGCGGAGGGTTTGTGATTGTAAATCATTCTTAATTGACCAACACTCCTTGCAACAGTTAGAGGTAATTTACCACTTGGATTTATATCTCCGAATACTATTTCTGCGACCGCTTGACCTCCTAAATTACCTGGTTCCCAAGATTCTATAATAGCTGGAATATTTTTTTGAAGCCAAGGTTCTGAAATGGGTTTCCCATTTACCAAAACAATAATGACTGGTGTTCCCGTTTTTTCAATTGCTTGAATCAAATCTAATTGCTTTCCAAATAAATCTAAAGATGCTCTAGCCATATTTTCACCAGCTGTTTTATCTTTCCATTTGTAACGCATAGAATTATCTCCTACGACAACAATAGCAATGTCTGCATTTTTTGCTCTCTTAGTAGCTTCTTTAATTTTAGAATCTTTAATTTTTCTAATATTTTCCCCTGAATTAAAATAGTTTACGGAGTACCCTTTGGTTTCCCCCAACGCTTTAATTCCTTCATAAATAGTTGTAACATTTTCTTCAGGTTGAGCCGCGTGCCAATCCCCTAAAATAGATTGGTTATTTGCATTTGGGCCTGTTACAAATATGTTCTTTTTTGAGGTAGTTTTTTGCAGGGGTAATATTCCATTATTTTTAAGTAATACAATCCCTTTTCTTGCAGATTCTAGAGCGGTAGCTTTATGTTCTTCCGTAAAAATTAGCTCTTCTTTTTTCTCTAAATCAACAAATCTATTTTCAAATAATCCTAGTTTAAATTTCGCTGTTAAAATTTTACGACATGCATCATTTACACGATTTATTGAAAGCTTACCTTCCTCAACAGAAGCAATAATTGCCTCTGTAAATTTTGGACCATGCATATGCATATCCATTCCAGCATCAACAGATAAATAGGAAGCTTCTTTCATATCGTTGGCAGTATGGTGTAACGTGTTTATACGCTCAATATCTAACCAATCACTTACATAAAAACCATTAAAACCAAATTCATCCCTTAGTATATCTGTCATTAACCATTTGTTCATATGACACGGAACACCGTTTAATTCGTTATGTGCAGCCATGATAGAATATACACCAGCATCTATTGCCTTTTTATAAGGAGGTAAATGAACTTCTCTAAGCGTTCGTAAAGAAATATCGGCAGGAGCTGCATTTAATCCATTGATAGATTCACCACCACCAATTAAGTGTTTTGCACATGCAATTACTTTTTGTGTTCCTGTAAAATCACCTTGTTGAAATCCATTTATCATAGAAGCACCCATATTACCAACCATAAAAGGATCTTCTCCTAAAGTTTCTCCTACACGACCCCATCTAGGGTCTCTTAAAATATCAATATTTGGAGTAAATGCCCAATGACTTCCCGTAGCTCGCATCTCTTTAGCAGTTTGTTTTCCTACAGAATATAAAAAACTGTCATCCCAAGTAGATGCTAAACCAATAGGTGAGGGGTATACGGTAGTTCCTGAAACTAAAGCATTACCATGTATTGCATCTATCCCAATTAATAGTGGAATTTTTAATGGTGATTTTAACGCTAATTCTTGCAAATAATTAGCTTCTTTGGCGGTTAAAACGTGTAAAAAAGAACCTATTTTTCCTTCAATTGTTAACTTAGTTACATCATTAATTGACAAGTCTTTATAAAAACCTTGTGCATCGTTATTGGCTTTGTCGTCGTTTGGATTCCCAGATCGCATATGTTCTAAGCCAACAAACTGGTTCATTTGAGAAACTTTATCCTCTAATGTCATTCTTTGCATTAAATCAGCAACTCTCTTTTCAATTGATAGTATTGGGTTTAAGTATTTAGGATTATTTATTTTTTTATCTCTTTCACATGAGGTGAATACCATTGTTAAACAAAAAAATAAAATAGGTGTTGTTATGCTATTTAAGTTCATTATAAATTTCAGTTTTGTATTGCTTTTTTAATAATTTCATAGGCAGGTGTAGGATTAAAGTCAAGATCATAAATAGACTGAAAAGCTCCTTGTTTCCCTTTTTTTGTTCGTACTCCAAGATCCCATAGGTTCAGAGTAACAACTCCTGATGTTGTTTTTTTCTTTAAAACCTCAATAAGTTTTTTGTAAAAATTTGCTTGTTTTTCTCGACCTTCAGCCAATTTATTATTGTCATCAATAAAATAATCTAACTCTGTTACGTGAAATTCCAAATTATTTTGGTGAGCCCAATCAATTAAGTTAGAAAGCTTCTTGAGCTCTCTGTCGGTATTTTCAACAAGTGCTTTAGTAGAAGAACTCAATCCAATATGAGCTTGCCAACCAATCCCATCTACACGATAGCCCTTAGACCTTATATAAAGAATTGTTTTCTTTAGTTTTTCCCATAATTTTGACTGCATACCTGCATTCTGATTGTACACTAATTTTATGTTTTTAGCATATTTAGTTGCAATTTCAAAGGATTTTAAGATATATATTGGAAATTCATTTTCATCTAAACCTATTTTTAACCATGGATTTTCCCACTTATTAGTTCCTTCTTTTGGGCCAAACCACTTTCCGCTTGGGAGTATGGTTTCATTTACAACATCCATCCATTTTACTGTTGGTTCATCGTTAAATTTTTTAGCAAAGGCTGTAGTAAATTCAATCATTATATCTTCTAATTCTTGTGATGTTCTGTGATCTTGCTTCGCCCATTTTGAAGCTTGAGGTGATACAGGACCGTGTAAACGAACCTTTATATTATGTTTTTTAGAAAATTCGATAAAATCATCTATTCGTTTCCAATCCCATTCATTTGGTTTTGGATGAACTCTTGATTGTTTAGCTGCATTAGCGGGTGTTAGATAGTTGAAGTCTTTTAAGAAAAGTTTTTGTTTAATGGTATTCAACTCATTATGATTTAAAGTTGCGCCAATTAATAAAGTAGATGAATTTTTGTTTTTTTCTAATTTATTAATTTGAGCAAACTCACTTTTTGAGAATTTTGTTAAAAGTTTATTTTTTGTTTTTAAAAATGTAGCTTTATATATCTTTCTTTTTTCTTCTTGAGAAAGGTCTTTCCCTTTAATTTTTGATGTATTATCGTTGTATTTTTCGGATAAAGTTTCTAATAAAAGTTGACTTCTTTCATCAGTCAACTTCATTTCTCTAGTTATAAATTCTGAAATGCGCTGTGCTCGTTTATTTGTATTTTGATATTTAATTACATCAACTTTTTTAGTGTCTGTTGTAGATTTTACAACATGGTCATTAAAATAACGAGCGGCTAATAATTGAAAAGTTGCTTTTACTTTCTGATAACTTTCATTACTAATTTTGTTTTCGGTTTCTAACGGGTCTTTATTGTAATCATACAATTCTTCTGCGTGGATATCTTCCTTGAAGATGGGCTCGAAACTTTTTTTATTTTTAATCCAAACCGTATATCTGTAATCATTAGTTCTAAAACTATACCCCATTTTATTTCCTCTTGGGAATTGACTTACTGCATATATTTTTTTAGTAGTTACTTCTCCATTTAGTTGTCCTTTGAGACTCAGGCCATCTAGGTTCTTAGGAATATTTAAATTTGCTAAATCACTTAATGTTGGAAATAAATCTACAAATTCTGTAGGGGTATTTATTTTATATCCTTTATTTATTCTTGGATCATAAATAATTAATGGTGAACGTGTTGCTTGTTCAAAATTAGAATGCTTGTTCCATAGGCTGTGGTCTCCAAGGTGCCATCCGTGATCACCCCAAATCACAATAATAGTATTTTTATCTAATCCTTTTTCTTTTAACTTTTCGTTGATTTTACCTATTTGGGCATCAATATAACTAGTGGCGGCATAATAGCCATGAATTAGTTTTTTTTGAAGCTTTTCATCTAATTCTAGTAAACCATCTTTATTTAATTTATAGATTATTTCTGGGGTTTTATAGCTCTGCATTTCACCTGCTTTATGATAGGCAATATCAACTGCATTTTTTGATTTTTTTTGATAAGGAGCTATTTCAATTTTATTCTCATCATATAGTTCCCAATACTTTCTTGGAGCTACAAAAGGTAAATGAGGTCGTTTAAAACCTACTGCCAGAAAGAATGGTTTAGAAGTGTTTATTTCATCTAATATCTGTATACTCTTATTAGCGATTGCACCATCAATATAGGCTCCATCAGGCACATCTCCTATTTCATAAGGTGGTTTAAAACGATCTCTAATGTATTTATTAATTTTTTTCTTGTCTATGTTATTTGCTATTGCTTTATTTTTTATGCCTTTAATTACCGTTAAGTTTTTTTCATTTTGATAAAATCCTAATGCAGGTTGGTAATATCCGCTAGGATATTCAAGATTTCCTTCTTTAATATGAGGGATACTCCATGAGGGTTTGTCTCTGTCATTATCAACACATCTTGGGTCATAAATTTTCCCAACACCAATGGTTTCATATCCATTTTGCTTAAAATATTGAGGAATGGTTAAAATATCTGGATTTTTATCACGCATCTTTGTTTTTAAATCCCAAACCTTAGTGTAATCTGGTCTTTTTCCACTAAGTAAACTTGCTCTAGAGGGTCCACAGACTGCTTGTTGCGTGTGATTATTTAAAAATGTTGTTCCATTTTTAGCTATAGCATCAATATTTGGTGTTATTGCAAATTGATCACCATAGCTTCCTATAGTTGGTTTTAAATCGTCAATAGCGATAAATAAGATATTAGGTTTTGACGTTTCTTGTGCCTGAATTTTGATGATGCCCAAAAAAAATAAAAATAAAAATAAGTATTTTTTCATAAAAATATTTTTGTTTTGTGGAAGATTGTATGAAAAATTAAGAGCAAAAACTTCCACATCAAAGTTAAATTTCATAAAAATCATTAACTATTATTTTTGAGGATAAATCTATAAAATTTGAGGATAATTTATATATCATAATATCTCTACTCACAAAAAAAGTTATATTTATATCTTAATTGTTTATAAAAAATTTATGCAAAAATCACCATTATTTTTTTCTATTATTTTGTTATTGGTTTTTTCATGTAAAAACAATACAAAATCTAACAATTTTGAGCATGTTGAAACTCCAGAAGGAATGATTTGGGTAGAGGGAAAAACATTTATACAAGGAGCTAAGTCTTCAGACATGTATGCCATGCCGAGAGAAAAGCCGGCTCATGAAGTCACTGTTGATGGTTTCTTTATTGATGCTACAGAGGTAACTAACACGCAATTTAAAAACTTTGTCGACGCAACAGGATATATAACAATTGCAGAAAAAGAAATTGATTGGAATGAGCTAAAAAAACAATTACCTGAAGGAACTCCAAAACCTCATGATTCAATTTTACAACCAGGGAGTTTAATTTTTAATAAAAACGTAAAGTCAGTTGTTAATATGAATAATTATCAGCAATGGTGGACATGGAAAATTGGAGCAAACTGGCAGCATCCTGAGGGTCCCAACTCTACAATTGAGGGGAAGTATAACCATCCTGTTGTTCATATTGCCTATGAAGATGCATTAGCGTATTGTAATTGGGCAAACAGAAGGCTTCCAACTGAGGCAGAATGGGAGTCAGCGGCACAAGGAAATAATGCTTCAACTATTTTTACCTGGGGTGATAATCTAGAGAGTCTGAATCAAAATGCAAATACTTGGCAAGGAAATTTTCCAGTAAAAAATGAAAGTATTGATGGGTTTGAACTAATTGCTGAGGTAGGATCATATCAACCCAATAGTATTGGTATATTCGATATGTTAGGAAATGTGTGGGAAATAACAAGTGATTTTTTTAATGTAAATTATTACAATGAATTGGATAAGTCTAAAAAAATAATTAATCCGACTGGATCTAAAAAATGGTTTAACCCATCCAATCCTTATCAAGAGGAGCGAGTAATGAAAGGCGGCTCTTTCTTATGTCACGCTTCATACTGTGCTAGTTTTAGAATTTCAGCAAAAATGGGTGTTAGCATAGATTCAGGTTCTGATCATGTTGGGTTTCGAACTGTTTTTTCACCAAATAATCAAAATTAATAATTAAACCTTTTTATCTTTTTAAGGTCTACAATACTAAACACAACAATGAAACAAAGGCATATTCAGCATTTATATTGGAGAGCAGGTTTTGGTATTGGTGTTAAAAAAATAGACCAATTAAAATCTAAATCTAAAAATGAGATTATTAAAGATTTATTTCATGATGCCAGTAAGGTAAACCTTCTTCAATTAGATCTATCAGAATTTGATTTGATAAAAAACAAAAGTTCCAAGGCTCTAAAAATTGAAATGGGAGAAGAAGCCTATAGAAAACTTCGTCAAAAAAGTCAAAGAAAAGTAAGAGATTTAAATTATGCTTGGCTAGAAAGATTAACTGAACCATCTTCTGTCCTTAGAGAGAAAATGACTTTATTTTGGTCAAATGTTTTTGTTTGTAGAGATAACCATATTTTCCACATTCAACATTTTAATAATACTTTGCGAAAAAATTCCCTAGGTAATTTTAGAGTACTTGTCAAAACAATTGCCAAAGAAGCCTCAATGAGTAAGTATCTTAATAATAGGCAAAACAGGAAAAAAAGTCCTAATGAAAATTTTGCTAGAGAATTAATGGAGCTTTTTACTTTGGGTATTGGTAATTATACAGAACAAGACATTAAAGAAGCTGCAAGAGCTTTTACAGGATGGTCATTTAAATTGAATGGAGATTTTGTGTTGAGGGAAAAACAACATGATGCGGGTGTAAAGACTTTTTTTGATAAGAGTGGTTATTTTGGTGGAGATGATATTATAGATCTCATCTTAGAGAAAAAACAGTGCGCTAGATTCATTTGTGATAAGGTTTACAGGTATTTTGTTAATCCTATCGTTGACCAAAGACATTTAGATGAAATTACAACGATATTCTTTAAAGATTATGATATTAATAATTTAATGCTTTATATTTTTAATGCTAAATGGTTTTATAATGATGAAAACATAGGTGTTAAGATAAAATCACCCGTAGAGCTGTTAGTTGGAATTAGAAGAGTTGTTCCTGTTACTTTTACGAAAAAAAATCAGCTCAATTATTTACAAAAAATGATGGGTCAAGTTTTATTATACCCTGAAAATGTCTCGGGTTGGAAGGGTGGTAAAAACTGGATAGATTCTAATACACTTATGTTTAGGATGAAATTAGCCTCATTAATTTTAAATGATGCCGTTATTAATTTAGAAGAAAAAGGAGCTTTTGAGGATTCATTTAATAAATATTACAATAAAGAAAGAAAAAAAAATAAATACATTAAAACGATAAAGAATTGGGATTTTTTTACAAAAAATCATTTAAACCTCAAACCTAATGAGTTAAGAGATTTATTGATTGTTTCAAAGCTAGACAAAGATACTGCTGTCTTATTAGAGGAACTGAGAGTTGCCTCTAATAAAGATTATTGTATCCAATTAATGTCTATCCCAGAATATCAACTTTGTTAAATTTATATCATGAAAAGAAGAGATTTTATAAAACGAAGTAGTTTAGCTAGTGGTTTATTTTTTGTACCTAATTTCATTAAAAATATTGAAAATGAGTCTATAAATAATTTGGGGTTTAAAAAACTTGTAATTATTCAATTATCTGGAGGTAATGACGGTTTAAATAGTATTATTCCTTACACCAATGATGTTTATTATAAAAATAGACCGCAAATTTCTATTAAAAAAAATAATCTTATCAAGGCTACTGATGAACTGGGATTTCATAAAAGTCTAGCACCTTTAAAAAATCTTTATGATCAAGGTTATTTGTCAATTATTAATAATGTAGGTTATCCTAATCCAAACAGATCACATTTCAGGTCAACAGATATTTGGCAAACTGGTAGTGATACTAATGAATATTTAGATACAGGTTGGTTGGGGAGATATATTGAAAAATATGGAAAAATTCCTTATTCAGGAATTGAGATTGATGATAGTTTATCTCTGATAATGAAAGGAAAAAAGATGAATGGTATTGCCACAAAAAATCCAAGAACTTTATTTACTAATACCCAAACCCCCTATTTCAAAAAAGTGTTAAAATATCAAAGTGATCAACATTTGAGTGAACATAACTTAGGATATTTATACAAAACAATGATTGAAGCAAGATCATCGGCAAAATATATTTATGAAACTTCTAAAACATATAAAAGTAATCTAGAATACCCTAAAAATCCATTTGGTAAACAATTAAAAACTACAGCAGAATTTATTAATTCTCATCTAGAAAGTAAAGTATACTATGCCTCTATGGGTGGTTTCGATACTCATGCAAATCAATTTAATAGGCAAGATAGGTTATTGAGTACTTTTAGTTCTGCCATGGATGTATTTGTAAAAGATTTAAAGCAAAATAATACTTTTAAGGACACTCTAATTCTTGTTTTTTCGGAATTTGGAAGACGTGTTCAACAGAATGGTGCAGGTGGTACAGATCATGGTGCAGCTAATAATGTGTATATTATAGGAGAAAATTTAAAAAAGAATGGCTTTTATAATAATGCTCCAGATCTTTTAAGTTTAGATAAAAATGGTGATTTAATTCACACAGTAGACTTTAGATCAATTTATGCATCAATATTAGATAAATGGTTAGAAGTTGATGACGTATCTATTTTAAATAAAACTTTTAGAAAGTTAGATTTTATTTAATAGAATATTGCTTCAAGTTTACTATTTAATGCCTCATTTTTGACAATGATGCTTTTAATTTTAAAATATATTTGATTGTATATATGACAAGCATTGAATTATGTATTATTTAGGACTAGACATTGGTAGTTCTTCCGTAAAAGCAGCATTGGTTGAGATTTCCTCTGGTAAATCTATAGGAGTTGTTCAAGAACCTAGCGAAGAAATGAGCATGTTTGCTCAAAAAAACGGTTGGGCAGAACAAAAACCTGAGGATTGGTGGTTGCATACTTGTAATGCGATTGCTCGTCTAAAGCAGCAGTATAATGTAAGTAGAACTCAAATTAAAGGTATTGGTATTTCTTATCAAATGCACGGTTTAGTGTTAGTTGATAAATCTGGTAAGGTTTTGAGGAAAAGTATTATTTGGTGCGACAGTAGGGCTGTTGATATTGGAAATAATGCTTTTAAAGAAATAGGAGAAGATATTTGCACTACACATTTATTAAATTCCCCAGCCAATTTCACTGCCTCAAAATTAAAATGGGTTCAACAACACGAACCAGAAATTTACAATCAAATTTATAAATTTATGCTACCTGGGGATTATATAGCATTTAAATTTTCAAATAAAATAAACACAACTATTTCAGGATTATCAGAAGGTGTTTTTTGGGATTTTAAAAAACAAAAAATTGCTGATTTTCTATTTGAGAGTTATGGAATTAATACCTCATTGGTTCCAGATATTGTTGACACTTTCGGTGAACAATCAAAAGTTGATAAAAAAGGAGAGCAGCAAAGTGGGATTGCAGCTGGAACACCAATTTATTATAGGGCAGGAGATCAGCCTAATAATGCATTATCTCTTAATGTATTTCACCCCGGTGAAGTTGCTGCTACAGGTGGAACTTCAGGAGTAGTTTATGCTGTTACAAACACCCTGTCAGTCAAGGAAAGTTCACGAGTTAATAATTTTGCACATGTTAATTATCAAAAAGGGTCGTCTGTAAGAATTGGAAAACTATTGTGTATTAATGGAGCTGGAATTCAGTATCGTTGGTTACTAAATAATTTGGCGCTTAGCTCTTACGAAGAAATGAATACTTTGGCTTCAGAAATTCCTGTGGGATCAGATGGCGTTTGTTTAATTCCTTTTGGAAATGGCGCAGAACGCATGCTTAATAATAAGGAAATTGGAACTCGAATTGTTAATATGAATTTAAATAATCATCACAAAGGACATATTTGTAGAGCAGCCCTTGAAGGAATTGCCTTCTCTTTTGTTTATGGAATAGAAATTTTAAAATCAGATGGTATCGATGCAAGTGTTATTAGAGCCGGAAATGATAATTTATTTCGCTCAGAGATATTTGCAAACACAGTAGCTACTTTAATAGAACAAGAAATAGAGATTTTTAATACAACCGGTGCCATAGGAGCTGCAAGAGCAGCTAATTTACACACAGGTGATTTTGAATCTTTTGGAAAATCAATCATGGACAATGATCATGTAATGACTTACATGCCTTTTAAAGATAAGCAACCTTATATAGATGCCTTTAAAAACTGGAAAAAAGAATTAGAACTTACATTAAGAAAATAAAAATAAATCGCTAATAGCCTCACTACAAAAAATTAAATAAATGGCACATAAAGAATATTTTAAAGGAATTAATAAAATTCAATTTGAAGGAAAAGAATCAGATAACCCAATGGCTTATAAGTATTATAATCCAGATCATATAGTGGCAGGAAAAACAATGCGAGAGCACTTTAAATTTGCAATAGCTTATTGGCATTCATTCTGTGGTCAAGGAGGTGATCCCTTTGGCCCAGGTACACAAAATTTTGCTTGGGATATATCTTCAGACCCAATACAAGCTGCAAAAGATAAGGCAGATGCAGCATTTGAATTTATTACTAAAATGGGTTTCGATTATTTTTGTTTTCATGATTATGATTTAATTCAAGAAGGTGCAACTTTTGAAGAATCAGAAAAAAGATTAGATATCATCACAGATTATATAAAAGGGAAACAATCAGAAAGTGGTATAAAATTATTGTGGGGAACTGCTAACTGCTTTTCAAACCCACGTTATATGAATGGTGCTTCGACTAATCCAGATTTTAATGTTGTTGCAAGAGCAGGAGGTCAAGTAAAATTAGCATTAGATGCAACTATTAAATTAGGTGGTGAAAATTATGTTTTTTGGGGAGGTAGAGAAGGCTATATGTCTTTACTAAATACCGATATGGGACGTGAATTAGATCATATGGCACAGTTTTTAACCATGGCTAGAGATTATGCAAGAGCTCAAGGATTTAAAGGGACATTTTTTATTGAGCCAAAACCTATGGAGCCTATGAAACACCAGTATGATTTTGATTCTGCAACCGCTATAGGGTTTTTAAAAGCTTACGGTTTAGAAAAAGATTTTAAAATGAATATTGAGGTAAATCACGCAACTTTAGCTCAACACACCATGCAACATGAACTTGCTGTTGCTGCAAAAGCAGGAATGCTAGGAAGTATTGATGCAAATAGAGGTGATTATCAAAACGGATGGGATACAGATCAATTTCCGAATAATATACAGGAGACAACAGAAGCCATGTTGGTATTTTTAGCTGCAGGTGGTTTACAAGGAGGTGGTATTAATTTTGATGCAAAAATTAGGAGAAATTCAACAGATATGGATGATATCTTTCATGCTCATATTGGAGGGGCAGATACTTTTGCAAGAGCATTAATTACTGCAGATAAAATAATAACGTCTTCTTCATTCAGTGCATTAAGATCAAAAAGGTATAGTTCATTTGACTCTGGAAAAGGTAAATCGTTTGCAGAAGGGAAGCTTGAGTTATCAGATTTATATGATATTGCTCGAGATAATGGTGAATTAATACTTCAAAGTGGTAAGCAAGAATTATTTGAAAACATTATCAATCAATATATTTAATTTTTAGAAGATATTATAAATGAACTACCTTGTAAGAAACATCGCCTCTGTTCTAGAAAGTTTTGATTGGGTTGTTTTAGGAATTTATTTTTTAGCTCTAATTGCTGTTGCAGTCTGGGTTTTTCTACAAAAAAACAAAAATACTGAAGATTATTTCCTTGCAGGAAGAAACGTAGGTTGGTTTGTTATTGGTGCTTCTATTTTTGCTTCTAATATTGGATCTGAACATGTAGTAGGGCTTGCTGGTACTGGTTTTGAATCTGGAACCCCTATGGCTCATTATGAATTACACGCTTGGATTGTATTATTATTAGGGTGGTTATTTCTTCCTTTTTATATAAGAAGTGGCGCTTTTACTATGCCTGAGTTTTTAGAAAAACGATTTGATGCTAAATCTAGATGGTTTCTGTCGTTATTTTCATTGTTAGCTTATGTCTTAACAAAAGTGTCAGTTACAATATACGCTGGAGGTATTGTTGTTTCGGAATTGATTGGAATTCCTTTTTGGTACGGTGCTATTGGTATAGTAATCTTTACAGGAATTTATACTGTTATAGGAGGTTTAAAAGCAGTAATCTATACAGAAACTTTACAGACTGTCATATTAATTTCAGGCTCTTTGATTATCACTTATTTAGGATTACAAGAGGTTGGTGGTTGGAATCAACTTAGAGAGACAGTTACTTCTGTAAGTCCAGATCACTTTAACATGTGGAGACCTATGAATGATCCTAAATTTCCTTGGACCGGTCTTTTATTTGGCGGAACAATAGTTGGAATTTGGTATTGGTGTACAGACCAATATATTGTTCAAAGAACACTCGCAGCAAATAATATTAAAATTGGAAGAAGAGGTGCTATTTTTGGAGCTTATTTGAAATTATTGCCCATTTTAATTTTTTTAATTCCAGGAATTATTGCATTTGCATTATCAATTCAAAATCCTGAAATATTTTCTATTGAAAAAGCAGATCGTGCCTTTCCAATGTTGGTTAAAACATTGCTGCCTGTTGGATTAAAAGGATTAGTTGCTGGAGGTTTAATGGCTGCTTTAATGAGTTCGCTTGCATCAGTTTTTAATTCTTGTTCTACCATATTCACGATTGATATTTATAAGAAATTGAAACCAAATGCATCTGAAAAAACTCTTATTAACACAGGTAAAATCGCCACAGGCTTTATTGTTGTTTTGGGGATTATATGGATTCCAATTATGGAAAAAATTGGAGGAGGGGTTATGTATCAATATCTTCAAAATGTACAATCTTACATTGCACCCCCAGTAACAGCGGTATTTCTTCTTGGTATTATATGGAAACGAGTTAATTCAGAAGCTGCAATTACAACTTTATTAACGGGTCTTGGTCTCTTAATTTTAAGGTTAGGTTCAGAAATTTATTATCAAAAAGAAATTTTGTCAGGGCAAAATATAGATAATATAGCTTATGCTTTTGCGACAATAAATTTTGCACATATGGCTATTTTTATGTTTTTATTTTCTGTTATAATTTGTATAACAGTTAGTTTAGCATTCAGCCCACCAGACTATAAAAGAATAATTGGCTTATCGTTTGGAACACTAACCGAGGAGCAAAAAGCAGAACATAAGAATAGTTATGATACAATTGATATACTATTATCTATAGTTCTTATCATCTTAGTAATTGGAATTTTAGCATATTTTACCTAATTCTAGTCAAATTAATTACTATTTTGTGTAAATAATTTTAAATTTTATGAATTTGAAAATTAATTTTAAACTCTTTATTTTTTCATTAATTATTTCTGCTTATGCATGTGATCAAGGTATAGATTCTATGAATGATTCAGATCCTGATCCTATAGATATTTCATTATCTACAAAAACGATCACTATTTCTCAAGTTATAGATGGTATTGAGCAAATAAGGCCCGTAATTATTCAAGCACCTAGTGTCATTAATCCTGCGATTAACTATCCTATTGTTTTTGCTTTTCATGGAAATGGAGGAACTAACAGAAGTTGGGTGAACAGACTTTATAGTTATACGAATAGTGGTGAATTTGTTGGAATATATCCTCAAGGCTTTCCTCAATCATGGAATTTAGGACAAGAAGCTTCTAATGCAGACGATGTTGCTTTTGTAAATTTAATTATCGAGGAATTACAAAATTATAATAATTTAGATTTTGATAAAATGTATGCAATTGGAACTTCAAATGGTTCAGGAATGGTAAATAAATTGGGGATTGAAACGCCTCATTTTAAGGCAATTGCACCTGTATTTTCTCAATTAATGGAAAGTAGTCCTTTGTTATCACATACTCAGCCTATTTCTGTATTTCAAATTAATGGGGGAGCAGATTCAGTAATTCCAATTGGGGGAGGTCCAAGGTTTGGACATTTATTTTTAGATGCCCTTGAGAGTGCTGAATTGTGGTCTAATCATTTTAGTTGTACCTCAACACCAGATATAGAAACTATAGGAGAAGATACTTTGTATGTTTTTAAAGATTGTAACAATGGAAAAGAAATTAGGTATCTGAGAGTTGAAAATGGTGGTCATGGACTTTTAAATTCTCAAATGATCGATGATATTTGGCTATTCTTTCAAAGATTTTAAAAATTTATAAGTTGAATAAATTTAGTTGTTTTAATTTCTAAAACATTTTAAGAAAATTATATTGACAATACAAAAAGAAATATATGCTCAATTTAACGATGATGAAATTATCTATTCTTTTACACTAAAAAATAAACGAGGTGTTGAAGTGAAAATTTTGAATTTCGGTGGAATTATTACTTCTATAAAAACACCAGATAAAAGTGGACATATAGAGAATATTACTTTAGGACATAACTCGCTTCAACACTATATTGATGACAATTCCTATTTAGGTGCTACTATTGGACGCTATGGAAATCGAATCGCTAATGGAAAATTTATCTTAGAGGGTGTTTTGTACACTTTAGCTAAAAACAATCCTCCTAATCATTTACATGGTGGTCATATCGGGTTTGATAAAAGGATCTGGGAAGCCACCTCAAAAACTAATAAAGATTCTGTTACTTTAATACTCAATTACGTTAGCAAAGATATGGAAGAAGGGTTTCCAGGAAATCTTTATACTACAATTAGCTATTCCTTAACTTCAGAAAATAGCTTAGAAATTGTCTACAAGGCAAAAACAGATAAAAAAACTATTATTAATTTAACAAACCACGCTTATTTTAACTTATCTGGAAGTTTCAGTAATGATATATTAGACCACCAATTACAAATCAATGCTACTAAAATGTTGCCAATTGATGAGTTTTTAATTCCAACTGGTGATATGGCTCTGGTTGAAAATACACCATTTGACTTTAGGACTTTTAAACCTATTGGTAAAGACATTGACGTTGACAACAAACAACTAAATTTAGGTTTAGGGTATGATCATTGTTGGTGCTTAAATAACCCAAATAAAGGAGTAAGAAAGATTGCTTCTGCATACCATAAAAAAAGCGGTAGACTCTTGGAGGTATTTTCTGATCAGCCGGGAGTTCAATTCTATTCGGGGAATCATTTAAATGGAGACTATCAAAAAAGGACAGGGTTTTGTTTAGAAACACAGCACTATCCAGACTCGCCTAATCAAAAACAATTTCCTTCTGTTGTTCTATGTCCAGGTGAGATTTATTCTTCAAAAACATCGTATAAATTTCTAGTTCAATAATTTTTACGGAAAAAAATAATTTGGTTTATTATAATTTATCGTAAAATCCTCTTTTAGCCAAAGACAAGATCAAAAAAATTTCAAGGATTTCGCTGGAACCACTATCATATCTTCCCAAGTTAGATCTGAGAAAAAAAAAGCCTTACTCCGTGGAACAGAGGCAACTAAAAATCGCGAATTTATTATAGAGAATTATACCGGAATTCAACTGTCTGTTTATCCTGCTTGGAAAGTTGGATTTTGGCCTATCGAGCAACCTACTCATATTGAGGATATTTGTTTTTCAACAGGACAACTTAATGAATTGGTAAATTGGGGATTTGAGAAGAAGTTTCATCTAAAAACTAGATATTTATGCTCATTTATGTTGAGAAGTATAATGGCTAAAAATATACAAATAGGGATAAATTTACCATCTTTCCCTATTTTTTTTAAAACAATTGATTGCATAAAATTAACTCTGGTTACTTTGTTTATTACAAAATAATTTTTTTGATAGTCTTACTATTCATTGTTGAAAGTTTGATGATATATACTCCCTCTGCTAATTTTGGTAATAGAATATCATTTACTCTAACTCCTTGAAAACTTGTCGTAAAAACTTCTTTCCCTAGTATAGTATACAGATGAACCTTGGCATTAGTTCCGTTTTTTACTCCAACAATTCGTAAGTTCTCCTTAGAAGAGTTATAAATACTAATATTGTTTCTTATCGAAAGATCGTCAGCACTTAGAGAACCAGTAGTGGTATGCAAGTAAAAACGACCGATTCCATTAAGATCACTTTCTAGTGTGGTGGTAAAATTAGCATCCCCATCTAATAGCGTAAAGCTGTTATCCTCTTTGTCCTCTAAATAGATATTCATTCCTTCAGGAAAGTCGAAGGTTGAAGCTTCAATGCTAATAGTTGAACCAGAAACGGCATTAATTCCTATAGGGGTCACCATATTTCCATAGTCATCAGGAGGTAGGGATTGGATTTGATAATCGACTCCTTCACTATCGCTGACTAAGTGAGTGTAGACAGCAAAACTATTATTACTACCAGTAAACATGGGACCATCATAACCATTGTCAAAACCTGTGGTAGCTCCGTCTATATAATAAATCTTTGCTAGTTTAGAGTTTGAATCATCAGATAGCGTTAGATGAATTTCTGGTCTAGGATCAGTTCTTTGAAAGGTATCTGAAGATTGATGACTTTGGTCATCTTCATCAATCAGAATACTTCCATCATCACCATCTGATTTGACAAAAAACCCTTGACCTGGAGCAATTTTAAACGCATCAATTGTCACCTTTGCATCGTAACTAGAACTGGATTGATTCCATATCCATAAGGTTTGATTTTCTAGGGCACTGGAACTGTTTGATAATATTGAACCACTATCGATGTATGAAGGATAAGGATTTCCAATCAAGTTATATCCATTCCCTGAGGTAGTTAGTTCAATACTGGTATCATCTACTTTCATGGTTCCTGAAAATGAGATGTCTCCAGCAGAAGCTAACTTCACCGCATAGCCAGTCCCAGACGAAATTGTTCCTGTTGTAGAAGACGTAAAATAGCTCCAAGTATCATTAGAGGTAGTGTAAGTGGCTAATCCAATATTGGATTCTGATCCTGTAGCAAAATCATGATTAGAAATTACATCCTCTATCGTTTCTTCCACAACTGGAGAGGATACCAAATACCATTTGTTAGTTCCTAAAGTTCTACTATAATTAATGGTTGCAGTAATATTGTGAGAGGTTACGAGGGTCCCTCCTGAGGAAATGTTTATTGCTCCAGTTGTAAAATTGGCATTCCATGTCACTTGATCATTGGAACCAATATCGACAATCCCTATTGAACTGTCAGGTAAACTACTATCAGACCAATTATTAGAATTATTTGGATTATTGTCGGCTGCTGTTCCAGACCAGGAAGAAATAACCGATTCATAAGCACCAATATCTGTTCCAGAATAAGCTCTTTTATTATTTACGTAATCAAAAGATGGGGTATATTCAGATACAACAGTTCCAGATAATAAGGAAATATTGGCATTCTCTACTCCTGTATGAAGTGCAGGGCTTGTTGTGTTTAATCTAAAATCTGCATTATTTCTATCTACAAATAAAGGATCTAAAGAAATCATATTTGTTAAACTATTGTTGTCTGATAGTCCATTATATAATAAATTATTACTCCCAACAACTGAAGTTGTTCCATATATTTTATAACCATAATCGGTATCATATCTTGTCCAACTAATATTATTATACATCCTCACTTCAGTTGAATTATTAACAGTAATCCCTCCGGCTGACTGTCGACCCTCATCGAGTGGAACTGCGCCATTATTATAAATCGTATTATTCATAACAATTGAATTGTCTGATTTATGAACAACTAGACCATTGATCCCATTTCCATAAGAAATATTATTAGCGAAATAAAAATATCCTACATACTGTCCGTTTGGGTTTTCATCATTAGCTCCAGTACCTCTATCATTATTTCTGGTGATATAGCACCCTGATCCATCAATGATATCAGGATAATTTTCGCAACCATAGTCTGTATTATCTGAACATGCGTAAGAGGAATTAAAGTAATGAATCTTATTTACATTGTCATAAGTCTTGTTTTTGGTGATTCGCATTTTTATTTTAGTGTCAGTATCTATTTGCTTTGATTGAGCAAGAACAATTGAACTTTCTGCCGCATGAGACCACGTAGTACATTCGTATACTTCATTATTTGTTATCGTACAATAATCTGAATTATTAATTCGAATTCCAGAGGCAGGAGCATGATGTACTTTATTTGAATGTAAGAGAATATGATGACCTCCTGAACCTGCCCAAACAGCAATCCCTCTTCCTTTATAATAATTATTTGCTGTATTCCCAGCAACTACACTCGCACGCTCGGCTTCTGCAGCTGATTTTGTGATTGATGCATTAGGGCCTGAAATTTCAAAACCTGAAATTTCTAAGTACTGACCTGTGCCACAGATAAATCCCCCTGATCCATCAAATTGAACGATTGGGGTTTCACCTGGATAATTTCTGATCACAAGCGGGCCATTTAAGCTTCCCGCTTTATTTATATAAACAACTGAACCATTAGTTAAATTTCCTGAATTATAATCACTATTTTGATAGATTCCACCTCTAACATAAATGAGATCTCCAGAGGTCCACGAGCTGATTGCTTTATTTATTGTTAGATAAGGACTATTAATATCATTTCCCGCATTAGAATTATTACCACTATCATCAACATACCAAATATCGAAACCGCCGGATTTAACAATTAATTCATCTATTTCATATACTCCTTCGTTTAAAAAATTAAATTTAATTCTACCCTCTGAACTTGTTACGTTAGAGGTTAAGGTTAATGTGTAAAACATCCATTCATCTAATCCAATTTGTTGAGTGCTTGAAACTATATCCGTTGAGCCATTCATAAGGGTAATTCTAAAATCATTACCAACAGTTCCTTTTGCGTAAAAGGATATAGTATATTTACCACTATCTGTAACGTTAAAATATGAGGCAGCTCTGTTGTGCATTCTTACATCAGAGGTATTATTTGAAGTAACCTCAACTTTTAAAGAGGCAGAACCATAATAATATCCATTGGTTGTTGTGCTGAATGACCCTTTACTATTTGTTTCACTATACCAATTATTGCTAAATGAAGAATCATCTGTAAAACTCCCTATTCCACCAATTAAATCCTGAGAAAAACCAGTTAATAAATTGGAAAATAATAACAAATAAAAAAGTCGAAAATTCATCTTTTAAAGTTAGTTTAATTGTAGGGATTAATTGTTACAATGGTTCCGTCATCTCTATACTTAATTTCAGTCATTTTTATAGATCTTAAATGAGTAATTCCTTTTGATAGAGAGGAATCATGATAGAATAAATAATCTTTTCCTTTAACAGAGCAGATTGAGTGGTGAGAAGTCCAACCAACTACAGGGTTTAAAATTTTACCTTGATAAGTAAAGGGTCCGTATGGATTATCTCCAATGGCATAACAGATAAAATGGGTATCTCCAGTTGAATATGAAAAATAATACAAATCATTATGTTTGTGCAGCCATGCTGCTTCAAAAAAACGACGATTATGGTCTCCCGCTAAGATTAAATTACCGTACTCATCTAGAATTTTAATTTCTTTTGCAGCTTCGGCAAATTCAAATAAATCAGCAGTCATTTTAGCAACAAAAGGGAGTAAAGCGGGTTCATTGTCTTTTGGGATATGAGCCGTTGGGCTATTGGGCTCTTTATTGTTAAATACTCCTTCTTTCCATCGTTGTAATTGACCACCCCAAAGACCACCAAAATACATATAATATTCTCCATCATCATCTTTAAAAACTGCAGGATCTATAGAAAAACTATTTTCAATGGGATTTGGTCTTGCTGAGAAAGGACCTACGGGAGATTGACTTGTGGCAACACCTATTCTAAAAATTCCTTCGTAATCTTTTGCTGGAAAAAATAAGTAATAGGTTCCATTTTTTTCATTAGCATCAGGAGCCCACATTTGTTGTTTTGCCCACGCAACATCATCCACATGCAAAGCAACACCATGATCTTTAGTTTCACTGTCTATATCTTCCATAGAAAAAACATGATAGTCTTCCATGGCAAAATGACTTCCAAGATCGTCAAATGCTTCTCCAGCATCAATATCATGAGATGGATATATGTAAATTTTATCATTAAAAACATGAGCAGAAGGGTCCGCAGTGAAGATATGGTCAACTAATGGCTTTGAGATGGCTCTATTATTTAAATCTTCAAAATTGATGTGTTCTATACTGTCTTCGGGCATTTTCTTATATTTTTAGTTTCTTCTAGCTTTTAAATCGGATTCAATTTGCAATTCCATTTTTTTATTAATTTCATAGAAGAATAATAAGGAAACTCCAATTAAAAAAGGTATTGCTGGGTATATACTTATTAGCATTTTTGTTCCTTGTATTGCAAATTCTGTTTGTACATTTTCACTACCTGGAATATAACCATATACGCTAAGAATTTTTGCAACCAATGAACTCCCTATAGTAAGTCCAAGTTTTAAACCCACCATCATCGCAGAGAAAATAATTGCAGTTGCTCTACGATTATTTTTCCATTCAGAATAGTCAGCTACATCAGCAATCATAGCCCACAATAAAGGAATTGTGATTCCGTAAAAGAAACCATGTAAAATTTGAGCTGCAAACATAAGTTGAACAGAGGTTTTATCTAGGAAATTAAATAAAATTATAAAAAGTGTAGAGATAAATAAAAAGAAGCCAAATACGTTTCGCTTTCCATATTTATCTGCAAGATTTTTTGATAAACCAATACCAAAAATCATAAAAATAATACCTCCAGCATTAAATAATCCAAATCCTGCTGATATAGGGTCATTTCCAAAAAAGTTAATGCCTATAGAAGATAAGAAATCTAATATTGGACTTATAAAGATCGTAAGGTGATTTTCATCTACAAAATTTTCAAAATAGTAAATATAAGACCCTCCTTTCATGGCTAGAGTTATAAATGTTAACGTTGTAAGAATTAACATAATTACCCAAGGTTTATTTTTTACTAAATCTAATAAATCTTCTTTTACACTAGACTTTTGCTCGGGTTTTGGAACAATTCGTTCTTTCGTAGTCATAAAGGTAATGAGTAACATAATTGTTCCTATAACAGCTAGCCACGTCATTACAATTTCTATTCCAATTGCCTTGTCTCCATCACCAGCATAAATAATTATTGGTAGCATAAAAACCTGTACAAAAAATTGTGCAAACATAACCGCAACAAATCGATAAGAAGAAATACTATTTCTTTCTTTCATGTCGCCTGTAATAACTCCACTAAGAGCAGAGTAGGGCAGGTTACTTCCTGCATATAATAATAGTAACAATGTGTAGGTAATTACAGCATAAATTACTTTGCCTTGATATTCAAAATTTGGTGTACTAAATGCTAAAACAGAAATAATACCTAATGGTATTGCTGTCCACAATATCCAAGGTCTAAATTTTCCCCATTTAGAATTTGTTCTATCCGCAATAGCGCCTACAATTGGATTAAATCCAAAGGCAGCGATCGTTCCAACTGTAAACATTATGGCAGTTGCATCATTGGCTTCTAAGCCATATATATCGGTATAGAAATAAGCGAGATAGGTCATTAATGTCTGGAACACTAGATTTGCAGCTAGATCTCCAAGACTGTAACCTACTTTCTCTCTGATAGATAATTTTTGCGAATATGAAGTCATAAGTGTAAGGTATTGTATTTAATTATTTGGCATATTTAAGTTCATAATTCGGTGATATGCTTTTTTTTCTTTGTAGTTTCTGTCAAATAACAATGGATAATTTGTACGCCCTTTAATTGGCCAATCATTTAACCAAGAAAACTTATCTGTTACGCCCCAAAAAGTCACACGACTTATTTTTTCTTTGTGCTTTAAAAATAATTTAAAAATATTTTCATAGCGTTCTGCTAACTTTGTTTTCATAGAATTTGGTAAGTTTTTTGGGAAAGGATTCATTTTTTTGTCTCCTTCAAAATTCTTAAAATTTTGAGAAACCTCTGCTCCATTTTCATCCCAGGGGCTTGGAAGTACTGAAATATCAAGTTCTGTAAACATTACTTTTACACCGAGTTTTGAAAAAGCAAGAATACTAGTTTCAATTTCTTCAAGAGAAGGACTTGTTAATTGCCAGTGAGCTTGAATACCAACACTATTAATCTTAGCTCCATTTTTTTGAAGTGATTCTATTAGTTTAATAGCTCCTTTTCTCTTTTTAGGTTCACATAAGTTGTAATCATTGTAAGCTAAATCTGCACTTGAATCATGTTTTTCAGCCATTTTATAAACAGTTTCCAAATAATTTTCTCCTAAAACCTTTAGAAATATAGATTCTCTAAGGGTTCCATCTTCATTTAAAGCCTCGTTGACAACATCCCAGGTATCTACCTTTCCTTTATATCGATTTACTAGGGTACTAATGTGATTGTTAACATGTTGCATCATTTCAGTACTATCTTTAATAGAATTCATAAAGTCAGCAATTTGTGAATGCCATATCAATGCATGGCCTACAATGTGCATATTGTTATCCAATCCAAATTGTACATATTTATCTGAATCATCAAAATAAAATATATTTGGTTTTGGTTGAATAAACATCCACTTCATTACATTTTCTGGAGATAATGTATTGAAGTTTTGTTTAATAATTGAGTTTGATTTTTCATCCTTCTGAAGAATTTGATCTTTATTAATAGCAGCACCTACAAAAAAATAGTTTTTAAATTTCTCACTTAGTGAACTGTTTTTTGATACTTTAATAAAATTTCCATTACTAAAAAGGCAAATAATTATAATTAGGGTTATTATTTTACTCAATTTTTTTACTTTATTTATCCTATAATTAAAAATCATTCTTTAATAAATTTTATAGATTTAATACTTTTATCATTTGTAATTTTCAAAAAATAAAGACCATCTGAAAGGTTACTTATATCTATCCTAGTTGAGGAATTAAAATTAGTTATAAGTTTTATTGGATAGTTTTTACCTAGTAAATCAAATAGTATAAGTTGATCTTTACCAAATTCTTCTGAAAGTGTAATTTGATTTGTAGCCGGATTTGGATAGGCTTTAATAACTAGGGGTATTGAAGAATTTGTGTCATCTAAAGATAATGCTGACGAATATTCATAAGCACCTATGTCAACTACATCACTGATGTCATTAAAGTTTACAGGTGGTGAGCCCTGAGGAACCAAAGAAAAGTCATCGATATAAAAATTCCCACCGCCCTGAGCTAGAGTTGGACCTTTAATGTATACAAATATTTGATCAGAACCAACATACGTAAAATCTCCACTCAATTCTGTCCACTCATTGTCTGTAACTGTAGTTGGCGATTCAAGTAAATTTGTATAGGTAACAACATCATTTAAAGTATTTTTAATTGTAATATCTGACGTTCCAGTAGCATTTTCTGCTAATTTCACGTTTATATAAAATGTGTAAGTTTCATCAATAGTTAGAAAGCCATCAAGAAAAAGTCTTGGGCTTGAATAATTATATTGTCTATCACTTGTATAAAGACTATTATTTCCTGTAACTGATTCATCAGATGATATTGCTATTGATGCACCAAACTGTGTCCATCCATCTGTAGAATTTTCAAAACTGCTATATGAAATTGCATCTGTAATATTTGCTGGTCTAGGTTCTCCATCAATATCTGTTACAGGTGAATAATTTGGGTTTCCTGCATCAATAGCTGGTGAGCCTTCTGCTAATTTAAAATTAGTTTGATTGATATCTATAGCTCCGTCAACTACTGCAGGTACATTAATAAATCCAGGATCTATATTAATTAAATTTGCAGGTTCTTGGTTGCCCGGATAGGCAACGGTTCCATTTAAGAAAATATTATTTATTGCTATTTTTATTCCATCGTTTGTAGGTTCTTCAGTATTAGGATTATCAATGTTATTCAAGCTTAATGCTGAAAATTCATTATCTCTTGTAACTACAATATTATTTACTACAGTAGCATTTTGAACTTTATTTGCTTTTATTCCTCCAACTTTTTGACCACGATGTCCGGGGTTACCCTCGGCTACAGATAAATCTTGAATAATTTCATGAACTCCGTTGTAATAAAGAGTATTGTTTTGATAAATAGCTGAGGCACTAAGTGAATTGTCAAAATTAATTCCATTTTTACCATTATTTACACATACATTGTTCTCAAACAAAAAGGTTCCTACATAGCTTGGGTCACTTCTGGTAACATATAATCCTTGACCATCTAAAATATTATTATAATCTGCGGTTCCATAGTTAGGATTTGTATTTCCTGAGTTATCAGGTAATTGAGTAACATAAAAAGGAATTCGATTCCAATTATTATACACTAAATTTCCGCGCATAATCATTTTAATATCTGTAGTGTTATCTCCATCTACAGCTATTGTCTCTGCGTAAACAATTGCACTAGACGCTGATGATGTCCACCAAGTACAATTGAAAACCTCATTATTTTCAATGGTTATATGATCAGAATCATTAAATCGGATTCCAGAACCTGTGCAATTGTAAACTTTATTATTTTTAATAATTATATTGTTGTGTGCCTTATAACCTCCCCAAATTCCTTTCCCAGAAAAATAGGTGTGGTTATAGGTAATATTATCATTTTCATCAGATGCTGCCAATACTTTATACTCTCGATCTGCGATAGCTTGATCATAGGTAATGTTAGCAGCTGGCCCTTCAACTTCAAAACCTTCTATTATGATGTAGTTCATATAGTCTGATATGACGATACCACCTCTTCCATCAAATTCTATTTTTGGTTCATGTCCTTCTAAGTTTCTAATTGTAATATATGCACCCTCAGATCCTGACTTGTTAATGGTAACAACATGAGGATTATTCATATTGGTATTCGAAGAGGGATCTACTATTCCATAACCCACATTTCGATAAGTTCCATTCATAACATAAACAGTACCCCCTTCTGAAACCTGAGAAATACCTTTATTAATAGTTAAAAAGGGAGAGGATTCTGAGAGGCCATCATTAGAGTCAGATCCATTTGTAGATGAAACATAATAATTATTCTGAGAATATAGGATACTTGTAAAAAACAAGAAGAAAAACAATCCTATTTTTTTAGCTATTCGAGGAGTATGAAATAGTTTCATGTTTACCATAATTATTTATTTATAATCATGAAAAGGATCTTTATTCACTTTTTCACGCATTACTTTTAACTTTTCTTTATACTTTTTTACAACTAATTTGTTCGAGGATAACTTAGAAATATCTGTATTCTGTTTATAATCATTAAGATTATCATACAGCATATTTCCTAAATATTTTTCACCTTCATAAAATTCTGTGTAAGAAAAATCTTTATCTATAACTGCTTCACCTTGCTTATAGCGTGTATAAACCTCAGTTTTAAGAATTGTTGAAGGATTTTCTAAAACAGGAATTAAACTTTCACCTTGAAGGTAAGAAGGAGCTTTTATGTTTGCGATATCGCACAATGTTGGATAAACGTCAACTAATTCGGTGAAAGATGCTGTAGTTTTATTTTTGATATGATTGGGTGAAGAAATAATAAAGGGTATTTTAACCGCTTCTTCGAAGGTACTATGCTTACACCAAAAACCATGTTCACCTAAAAAATAACCATGATCACTCCAAAATACAATGGTTGTATTTTCTCTTAAACCTAAGTCATCTAATTCTTTTATTAACTCTCCAATTAATGCATCCATATAGGTCACACTTGCATAATAACCATGAATTAGATTACGTGCAAGGCTATCATCAAGTTTTCCATTTTCTGGAATATCTAAATAATTTTTTCTCATTTCAGCAGAGTTATGTTGTGCCTCAATGGCTATGTCTGGTGAGTTTTTAGGTTGAAATGAATTGTCCGCTAATTTAATAGCATCATGGTCGTACATGTCCCAGTATTTTTTGGGTTGAATGAATGGTAAATGAGGAGATACATAACCTATTGCCATAAAGAAAGGTTTATTTTCATTTTTTAAAGCTTTTAATTTATTGATAGCTCTTCTTGTAATTTTTCCATCATTATATGCATAATCATCAACATCAGGATATTCAAATGTTGGTTGCTTTTTGCCATATTCTCCTCTTTCTGCACTTTCTATTCTAGCGATTGATTTGGGGTCTTGAAAGTCTGATTGTATTTGCCCTCCATCTTTTTCAGTCCAATACTCTTGAAAATCGTCTTTATGATGATAAATTTTACCATAAGATATGGTTTCATACCCATTCTCTTTAAAAATCCGATTTAATGGAATTGCATCTGGAGTGTCTACTGATGCTCTTGTTGAAAAATCATTAAACCTTTTTTCACTAGGACGTATTCCAGTCATAATACTTGCCCGACTAGCGCCACAAACGGCAATATTTGTATAAGCATTGTTAAATTGAAGTCCTTCTGAGGCTAGTTTATCAATATTTGGAGTAATCATTTTTGTTTCTCCATATGAACTGATTTTTGGTCTAAAATCATCAATAGAAATAAAAAGAATATTTTGTTTTTTAAGTGACAGATTAGCGACTGATATATCACTTTCTTTATTTTTATATCCCATTATAGTAAATGCTATAAAAAAAGTAAAAAGTGTTAGTTTATAAAAATTTGATTCGTTCATTAGTATAAGTTTAATATGATGTGATTTCTGATGTCTTATAACCTATTCGGATAGCTCTAGCAACAACCTTTTGATTTTTATCGATCCTTATGGGTTTGTAATATAGATTCCAATAATTTGTCCCTATACCATCTCCAATTTGATAACCTATAGAAGCACCAGTTGTTGAAGAGTTCAATTTTAAAGTTCCTGTTTTATCTTTTTCAAAAGTTACATTTTCCGTAATAGGCTGTTTCATTTCTGGCCAAAAAGATTTAATTAAATCATGTTCTGGAATAAAGCCTTTATCTCCAATTTCTGACTGCCAGTCTTTAAGCGCCAGTCTATATCCTTCAATTTTTTTCGAATATTTAGGGTCATCAGCAAGATTGTGAACTTCATAAGGATCGTTTTGTAAATCATAAAACTCCTCTTTAGGTTTGGTATTCATAAATATGTATGAAGCATTCCCTTTTAATTTTTTTTCTTGATTTAATGCAATTAATTTTGCATTCATAGGAATTTGCTCTCTGTATTTATTCCTATAAATTAAAGGTAATTCAGGCATAAAATTTTTAATGTATACGAAGCGACCATCCAATACAGATCTTTGCATATCAGTCGATTCATCAAACCTATCTGCAGAGCCAAAAATTAACTTTCTTGGAGCTTGTTCGTATTCACCAGCAAAAGCTTTTCCATCCAAATGTTCTGGAGGTGCTATTCCTAAAAGTGACATCACAGTAGGTCCCAAATCCATTAAAGAGACTAAACGATCATCTACTTCTCCAGCTCGGAAACCATTTGGATAGCGAATTAAAAGAGGAACGTGAAGACCACTATTCCCTACAGCTCTTTTTTGTCTTAAAAGATTCCCTCCATGATCACTCCAAAAGAAAATTATAGAATTATCCAGTACCCCGTCGGTCTCTAGTTGTTTTAACAATTGACCTACTTCTTTATCAAGAGCTTCAATATTTGAATATTTTCGAGCAATATCTCTTCTTACCACAGGAATATCGGGATAATAATCTGGGATAGGTACTTCAGAGGGATTTACCGTCATAGGTTTGTCTTTCCTTAGCCAAATTCTTGATTCATGGGTTGTGTAGAAATTTTTCACATAAAAAAATGGTGCTCCTTTAGGAGCATTTTTGTATGAACCACCACCAAACACATCATCCCAAGTTGTAAATGGTGCATTAAACTGATAGTCACATTTATTATCATTTACACAATAATAATTTTCTGCTCTCAGGTATTCTGGAAAAAGTTTTACATAAGATGGAGTTACAACTTCATATTCTGGAACATTTTTTCCAAATTTATCTAAGATTCCTTTGTCGAGTTTGTGGAAAACATCTTCTGGTGCTTTGAAATTATTATGATTTCCTGTCCGCATATTGTGAGCTCCTAATCTAGCAGGGTACATTCCTGTAATAATAGAAAATCGACTTGGTGCGCAGACACCTACTGTAGAATAAGCATTAGTGTATTTTACACCCTCAGCAGCTATTCGGTCTATGTTAGGTGTATTGATCGTTTCACTACCATAAGTACTAAGGATTGGGCCAATATCTTCACAACTAATCCAAATAATATTTAATGGCTTTTCAGTTTTCTCTTGAGCTTGAATATAAAGACAGCAAAAAAGTATGAATAGAAGGTGTATATTTTTCATTCTTATATTTTTAATAATGAATAGATTTATAATCCTTCGAAGTTAATTTTCCTTGTAATTTTTCACTAACATCATTCCATTTTGATAGTCTGTCTAAAGGATGAAGTGTGGGTTTTATCAAGGGCATTTTATCTGTAATTAAAAAATCATTTTGTAATATCATCCAGTTTTGCAATTCTTTTGACAATAGTGCCTTTTGTTTTGCATACTTTTTATCATTTGCAAGATTTTTGAATTGGTAAGGGTCATTTTTTAAATCATATAATTCCTCATAAGGTATATTCGGAAATGATTGAGCTCCTATCTTAATAAATTGATTTATAATTTCATTTTCGCCTAAGTTCGATTCCATTACTTCTAGTGCATTGTAGTTTCTTATCAGTTTATATCTTTCTCCTCTGACCATTCTTGAAGGAAAAACAGTACAAGCGCGAATATTTTGCTTAGTTGCAACTCCATATATGTATTGATGAACATCCTTTTCATTCCCTTTTAAAGTCTTATAAAAACTCTTGCCATCTAAATTTTTTGGAATTGAAGAACCAGATGCTTCTAAAAAAGTTGGTAAAACATCTACAAAGGTTAGTAGCGTATTCGATGTAGTATTGGGTTGAATATGATTAGGCCATCTTACAATAAAAGGTACTTTAAGACCTTGTTCTGAAAGCCCCCATTTACCAGACATACCATGATCTGATGCATAAATAAACATAGAGTTATTTCTTAGCCCGTAGGTGTCAACCATTTTTAAAATCTTTCCTAATTGAATATTATCATCTTCTATATTTTTATAATATCCTGGCATATGATTTTTAACATTTCCTTTGTGATAAGGAAGTTTGTAAATATCTTTTTTAGAATATTTTGTAGCTTTAGGATAAGGACCATGAGGATAATCTGAAGTAATAAATAAACAAAAAGGTTTTTTTGAGTTTTTTAAATAATCATCAATTTTTTCTAGAGGTAAATAACGATGCTTAATTGATCCAAAATAATGATTCCAATTAAAAACAGAATTTGGTTTAACATGACTTTTTCCAGCTAAAACAACTTCATAGCCAGCGTCTTGTAGACGGTCTGTTACACTCTTTAAATCTGGTTTTACACCAATATGATTTGCCATGCATCCATTTTTTACAGGGTAAATTCCTGTGAAAATCTGAGAACGACTAGGAGCACAAATAGCTTGAGCTGTATAAAAGTTAGTAAACCTCATTCCTTCTTTGGCTAGTTGATCTACATTAGAAGTACTTACTTTTGGATTTCCATAACAACCATAATCTAACTGATCTTGATCATCGGCCAAATAAAAAATGAAATTAGGTTTTTCTAAATTTTCTTTTTCGGTAACTGTTTTTGTGAACGTAATATTCGTACTATTTTTTCCTGAAAAAAAAACAAAAAATAATAGTATTGTAAAACCACTTGAAAATAATCTTTTCATTTATTTTAATTTTTGATAAACTTAATTACTGTATTTGATGATTTTGATTTAATTTTTATAAAGTATACTCCTTCGGATAGTGCTGACGTTTTTATCTCTTGTGTGTGTTTATTTATTGATGTTGTTTCATATATTTTTCCCCCATCAGGTTGAAATAGAGTTATTAAATATTCGGCTTCTTCATGAAACTTAAGTGTTAATTTGTTCTTTGTGGGGTTCGGATATGCAGTTGCTAAAGGAGTTAATTGAGATTTATTTTCAATATCATTTATAGATAGGGCTGAAGGATCTATAGTATAAATTACTGAGTGCAAAGACATTGGAGGGATGTTGATACTTGTATACCTAGAACCTATGTCAAATGAAATATCATTGTAAATACTAAAATTATTATTCTCAGTATTTGAGGTCACATAATGAGAGACATTTGTAGCTCCAATAGGAACATCTATGGAAAAATCTTGAGAATTACCTTCGTTAAATAATTGTAGAATAATTTTTGTTTGGTCAGGAGATATAAATGAACCAACCATGATATCTCCCTCTATTGTTTGACTATCTATAACTCTATATCCTTTTTTTATAAGATTTGAAAAATGCTTAAAAGCATGGTATCTTTTAGGTAAAATAATTGTTCCATTTTCATCCCAAGCTACTAAGCTAGAGTATCCACCTGCATCTGCTTCTTCGTAAAATAAATGCATCATATATGCAGTCATACCTCCTTCATTAAAACCTCTCAACATCCATTTTATATAATTAGCAGCATCAGTCATTGATTGATCTGTACTATTAAGGTTTGCAGATTCTGTAACCCATACAGGTTTATTTTGAGCCGCTAGTTTTAAACTATTCCAATTTGCATTATGTTGAGCATCTGCATACGTATGCGTAGCGACTACATCAACCGCAGCTTCAACAGACGGATTTGTAAACATGCTATTTATATAATTTGTTGTAGAATTTGAATTATTGTTAGAGTTTTCAACTCTAAAACATTCTGGTGAAATAATTTTAACATGGTCTAATTCAGCGCTAGTTAGTCTTCCATTTAAATTTAAGATAATTGAAGAGAGTTCAGAGGGTGAAGTATTCATAGATTCATATGAAACTTCATAATCTGGTTCGTTGGTTGGTGAAATGGCAGTTACATCAATGTTATACCTTGATTTCATCCCTTGAAGAAATGCAATTAAAAACTCACTATATTCTGACTCACCACCAGATATTAACGTACCTCCATTATTATGCTGTCCATTAGTTTTTAACCATCCCGGAGCTGAATTGCAATTACCAATAACATGATCAAAACCATTATTACTCAAACTAAAAGCATTTTGTAATGCTTCAGCAACGTAGCGAGTTCTAGATTGATTAGGATCACTATCATAACGTGTCCAATCTAGTTGTGAGTCATCTAATACATAAGGGTCGTTATTGTCATTTGAAGGTTCAAGGTCATGATAAACAAAAAAACGAATCATATTAACCTCTAAATCTTGGAAACAATAAGCCTCTATTTGATTTCTTAAATCATCCTCTAAGTTATATAGGTCTTCAGTTCTTCTTTTAATACCTGCACCAAACCCATCAATACTTTGATGTGTATTCATTGGAGTTATGTTTACATAATTTCCAGGTATTACAGAAATTTCATCCAAGTAATAGGTAACTCCATCATTTAAAAACCAAAACTTTAACTGATTTGAGTTTCCTGACTCATTAACGGTAAATGTGTGTGTGTATCTTTGCCATGAATCAGTTATCCATATATTTTGACCTTGAAAACTATTGTCAATTTCAGATCTAAAAATTACTTTCAATTGTCTTGAGGAAGCACCATCTATTTTAGCATAAAATGAAACTGTATATTTTTGACCTGCAATGACCTCAAAATTATATTGACTAGAGGTACTTATGTCATAATTATTATCTCCTAAAGAAATAATCTCACTCTTTAGTGCCTTTGTGCTTCCTGGGATAAGATTATTTGTTGTGATGGAAAAGTTAGCATTTCCTCCATTATTTGCTTGAGTCTGCCAGTGAGAAAAAAAACCATTTTCAATACTTTCCATCTCACCATTCTCAATTGGAAGTTGATTTTGAGAAGTCAACTGGAAAACAGATATGAGATTAATCAATAAAAAAACTCTTAATATATACACTCGAACTATTTCTATATAATCAAATTTACATTTTGATAATTGGGTTCAATATTATTTTTGAAGAAATAAGTATTAAATTTGAAGCTAAATCAACGCTTTACAACAAACAAACCATAACCTTAAAGATTATGGTTTGTTATAAATCATAAGTTTAAGAAAAATTAATTATCCATTAATTAATTCATTAGTGTTAATTTCTATTTGAGGAATTGGTAGACTCATTGTTTCTGTTGGGTCTGTACTCAAAAGAATATCAACTGAAGGTTTAAAACCAGGGTTAGAATTATTATTATGAATTAAAATAGTATTGTTTAAAAAATAATCAAATCCTCGTCTTCTATTGTTATGAGAATCTTCACCCTCTCCGATCAACTCAAAACGATATTCATTCATTATAGCTTTTCTAAAATCAACTTGAGAGCCATAAAAGCCATCTTGAGGTGTCATACCAACTCTATTTAAAACTTCAGTAACAAATCCTAATTGTTGACCATTTTGTAATTCATTAGAAATTTCAGCCAACATAAGAAGTAAATCAGCATATCTGTAAACCACTATATTTTGACTGTTATATTGATTACTATGTGTTTTATCCTTTTCAGCAAATTTGAAAAGAAATGGGTGGGCTGCTCTAACATTATTTCGATGAGTAATAGCAGGATATGTTCGTTGGGGGGCTCCAGTTCTTCCATGGGTATAATCATACATGTATGTAGCATCTATTCTAGGATCATTTGGATACATATTTCTATGAATTTCAAAAACATCAGCATTAACTCTAAACCAACCGAAATTTTGAGACATTTTATAGTTGAGTGGAGTATAATTTCTTCCCATTTGAGAATTACTGGCATCCTGACTTGTTTGAAGCTCAAAAATAGACTCCGAATTATTTTCATTGGAATCTGTAAATATGCTACTGTAATCAGAAACTAATGAATATTGGCCATATACCTTATTGGCTTCGTTATATGCCATTTGCCAATAATCCATTTCAGACATAGATTCATTTCTTAATTCAGAATTGGTAGCCAATGTCATATATACTTTTGCTAACAACATGTTTGAGGCGTATTGTTTTGGATAACCTAGTCCAGTTGAACCATTTATTAAACTAGCAGCCACTTCAGCATCACTAATAATTTGAGCGTATACTTCTTTTGATAATGATTTAGCTTTATTAAGATTGTCTTGATCAGAAAGTTCTGTCCATACAGGAATATCTTTAAAAAGTCTAGTTAAATCAAAATATGCCCAAGCACGAACGAAGTAAGCTTGTCCAAGAATATCGTTAAAAAGTAATTCATCGCTTGTCGTTGGGTTTTCAATTATTGTAATATTTCTAATTGCTGCATTTGCTTGTGCGATTGCAGCATAAATACCTCTCCAAAATCGTTCAGAATCTAAGTCCTGAACCGGTTTTAATGCCATTAAATTACTATTATGAGGATTGTTAACATTATTACCCTGTCTGTGAGTAATAAAGAGCCCTGAAAAACCATTATTAATCCAATAACGTCTTTCCATAGAATCATATGAAGTAAGTTTTTCATAAATACCATCTAATGCAGCTTTTGCACTTTGAGGATTATCATACATTGTTTCATCAAGGAATATCGGATCTTCATCTAAGTTGCATGAATTCGTTAGAATACCAAAAATAATTACTATTATAAATTTTAAATTTTTCATGTGTTTATTTTTTATTTTTTATAAATCAATGGTTCTTAGAAATTAATATTTAACCCTAATAAAAATGTCTTTGCATTTGGAGCACCATTCCAATCTACTCCGTTAATCAGTCCGTTGTTTAAGAAACTTGAAACTTCTGGATTATATCCACTATAGCTTGTCCAAGTTACTAAATTCTGTCCTGCTACATATATATTAAATCGTTCAAGCATTTTAATTTTATCTACAGGAATATCATAGCTTAAGGTTACATTATTTAATCTTAAAAAACTACCATCTTCTATGATACGGTCTGATACTGCTAGGGATTGATTTGGAATTACTTCATACCCTATTCTCGGGTATAGGTTGGTTTGAGCATCTGGCCTCCATGCGTTATTGTATGCATTTGGGCTTATGTTTGTTTGTAAGCCTTCTGCATTATTAAGTTTAATTAAATTTCCGTTGGCAATATCATTTCCGTAAACACCATTAAAAAGGAAGTTTGTGGTAAATCGTTTGTATTTGAAATTTAGGTTAAAACCATAAATAAAATCTGGATTTGGATTCCCAATAAAGGTCCTGTCAAAAATGTCAATTACACCATCTTCATTTTGATCAACAAATCTAACATCTCCAGGTTGAGCACCATCTACAATATCTGTATCATCGGTTTGATAGATACCGTTGGTTTGTAAACCATAAAAAAGACTGGTTTCTTCTCCCTCTACAAATACATTAGCTGGAGTTCTGAAATACTGCCCTCTACTTATTTGGGCGCCAAAATAATATGAACGTTGCTCTGCAACTCCATCAATATAAAAGTCTTTCAGAGGAATTCCTAATTCGTCTATCCTGGTTTTGTTAAAAGCAATATTTCCCCCAATATTTACATCAAAATCATCGGTAGAAATAGGATTGAAATTCAATGCAATTTCTAATCCTTTGTTAGACATTGATCCTCTATTGATAAGGATATTACTGAACCCTGAAGAAGTTGGAATAGGAGTGTTTTGTAATAAATCTTTTGTTGTTTTTTCATAAAAATCTATACTACCCGAAACTCTACTATTTTTACTTTCAAAATCTAATCCTAAATTTATTTGCTCAGTTGTTTCCCATGTTAAATTAGGATTTGCAATATTGTTTAGTGTTAAAACTACACTGGTTCCATTTCCTGGGGTTCCGTATAGTTGTCCGTTTATGCCATAATCAGAAAGGGTTCCATATGCTCTAACACCATGGTTTCCAATTTGCCCCCAACCAGCTCTAAGCTTTAAGTTTTCAAAAATATTTAAATTTTTAATAAAGTTTTCATTATCCATTCTCCAAGCTAATGCAAAGGATGGAAAGAATCCAAATCTATTATTTTTTGCAAATTTAGAAACACCGTCTCTTCGAAATGACGCTGTAAGAATATATTTATTATTATAAGTATAATTTAATCGACCTAACATAGAAAAAATCTGTTGATCTGACTTCAAGAATCTTAAGGGTTGAGTAATAACTGAAGCCAGAAAAGGTTGCTGAATTGTAAGTTCAGTTGTAACAAAATCTTCAACAGCATAAATACTATTTTCTACATTTCTAACATCATATGTAACACCTACAGTTGCATTAAATCTATGTTTTCTGTTAAAAGTTCTATTAAATCTTAAAAAATTATTAATTTGATAAGATTTCGCATTTAAAGTTGATATCTGTAAAGCTCCGTTACCAATAGCTCCTTGCCATGTAGTTAATCCATAAAAACGTCTTCGATCTTTTGTTCTAATATTTCCACCTGCTTTTATTTGATACGTTAACCCTTTAAGAGGAAGTTTATAAGTAAGTCCAATGGAAGCAATATATCTTTTCTCTTTAGATACATCCAAAAAATCGTTTACCCAAGAGTAAGGATTTCCAGACTCTAAATCATCTCCTAAGTCTTCAATTTCTCCTGTAAGTACAGGTCTAAATAAGATTGAATTTCTTACAAAACTTTGGTTAGCACCAATTAAGTCTCCAGATTCAGCAAAGTTAGTATCATTGAAAGAAGCACTAACTCTTGCACTTAATTTTAATTTATCTGTAAGGTCTTGATTTAAATTAATTCGAATATCAGTGCTTTTGAGACTGGAGCTACTTACAATACCTTCTTGCTCATCAAATCCAGCTGAAATATAATAATTACCATTATCGCTTCCACCAGAAGCTGTGAAACCTACTTTAGTACTAAAACTTTGGCGGTAAAGTTCATCTTGCCAATTTAATATTTGAGCGGGTGTGTCTGATACAGTTGGATTTCCAGCAGGATCATAGGTCACTCCAAATACTCCAGAGGCACCAACATCAAATCTAGGAAGATTACCATTAAGTAATGCTAATTCATTTTGGTAATTGGCGTAACCAACTCCATCTAACACATCGTAAGTTTTATCAATAGATCTAATAGAATTTGTGATAAAACTACTCATTTTTACTTTTCCTTTTTCTCCTTTTTTGGTAGTTATTAAAACTACTCCATTAGCTCCTCTAGATCCATAAATTGCTGTAGCTGATGCATCTTTTAAAATTTGAATGCTTTCAATATCTCGAGGGTTTATTCCATTTAATCCATTTTGATTTTCTTGCCCAGAATTACCAACCCCTCCTGCTGCAAGAACATCTTCACCAGCAGATGATATAATAACACCATCAATAACATATAGCGGTTCATTATTCCCTCTTAAACTATTAGTTCCTCTAATTTTTACGCTAATACCTGATCCTGGTGAACCAGCATTTTGAGTTACTTGAACACCAGCAGCTCTTCCCTGTAACATTTGATCTACAGAAAAAGATTGATTTGCAATATTGTCTTTAACTTTAACAGACACCAATGCACCAGTAACGTCCTTTTTTAAAACTGATCCATAACCAACTACAACAACTTCATCTAATTGTGTTGCATCTGTTTCAAGTTGTATTTTTAAAAATGAGCTATCAGAAACGTTAACTTCCTGTCTTTTAAATCCTAAATATGAAAAAATTAAAACTTTTTCATCCTCTGAACTTAGAGTAATTTTAAAATTACCATCAAAATCTGTTAAAGCACCGTTTTTAGGTGAATTTTTAATTTGGATTGTTACTCCAGGTAAACCTTCGCCAGTATCATCGGTAACATTACCAGTAATTATTTTGGATTGTGATAGTAACATTGTGGGTAACACAAAAAAAATAAAAAAAAGTTTTTTCATAAGTTTCTATATTTATTGTTTTAAGTTAGTTTTAAATGGGTAGATTATTACACATATAGTAACAAATATAGGATTATAAGTATTTTACTATTTGTAACTTATGAAGAAATAAATAACACATTTGAAGCAAAACTATTTATTATATTAGGTAGTTCCTATTAATCAATTATATTTATGAATAATTCATGAAAATTTAATTGGTGTCGTTTATATTAAAAATAATGTAAAAATATGGATTTACGAAAGTTTATTTATCTCTTGTCTTTCTCTTTAATTTTTGCTTTTAATTCATTATTTGGGCAGTCAAATGCTAATGAGTATAACTTTGTTTCGATAAATGAAGATATAACTCAAAGTGCCATAACTTCCATATACAAAGATGCAGAGGGTTTTATTTGGATTACTACTTATGGTGATGGAATTGTAAGATATAATAGTGTAGATTTTAAGAGCTATAATCAGGGACAAAATTCAGATAAAAAATCTTTAAATAGCTCTATAGTTTTTTCAATATTTCAAGATTCTCAAAAAAATATTTGGGCAGGAACTCAGCTCGGTTTAAATATTTATAATAATAAACTAGATAAGTTTGAGAATATAGATTTAGATGGTAAAAAACAAAAATTTGCCATACATGCTATTACAGAGTATGACGAAAACACCTTACTTATTGGTACTCACGAAAATGGATTACATAAACTTGATAAGAATTCACTTGAATCAAAATTAATAAAATATCAAGAAAAAAAAACCTTAAAAACCCTTCAAATTAATACAATTATTAAATCTTCTAATGGACGTTTTTTAATTGGAACTAATCATGGTTTGTTGACATTTGATCCCTATGACGAAATTCTTCAATTAGCAAAATTTAATACACAAAAAGGATATGAAACTATAGGTAAGTCTATAGAAACTATGGTAATAGGAAAAGATAATTCTATTTGGATTGGGACTTCTTCATCCGGACTCTACAAAATAACTAGTAATAATGATATTTATTTTATTGAAAAGCTTTCTATAACTCGAAAAAGAATATTGTCTTTAGCCGAAAAAATAAATGGGGATCTTTTATGTGGAACAGAAAATGATGGTCTTTTTGAAATTAACTATAAAACCAAAAAAGTTACAAACTATCTACAAGATAAGCTAAATGATAGGGGGGTTAAATCTAACTCTATTTGGACAGTATTTACAGATGATAAAAATAGGATTTGGCTTGGTTATTATAATCAAGGGGTAGATGTACATGACGATAATTATAATAAGTTTAATACCATTGAAAGTTCACTAAATCTCACCAATTCACTAAACAAGAACTCTGTTACTAGTATCGTAAAAGATAGAAAAGGTAGATTTTGGATAAGTATGTTTGATGGGGGTGTTGATGTTTATGATCCAAAAGAAAAAGTTTTTGTTAATTTATTTGATCAAAATAATAATATCTCTAAAGGATTAGACCGTTTAGCGATTCCAACTATTTTTATTGATAGTAATAATAATGTTTGGGTTGGCACTTGGGAATCTGGTTTGTTTTTATTAAAAAGCAAAAGTAACAAGTTTGTAAACATAAATAAGTCTTCTGCTAATAGCGTATTTAAATCCAATAGAATCATGAGTTTTGATGAAGACTCAAACGGAACCATTTGGATTGGTACTTTTTTAAGTGGACTATATTCATATGATCCAAATAAAGATATTTTTAAACATCATGATTCATCAGAGTTTCAAAAATATAATATTAACACAAGTAACATTAGAAAAGTGTTAGTTGATCATAATGATAATGTTTGGCTAGGGACTAGAGCGGGCCTATTTAAAGTTGAATCGTCTTTGAATAATACTTTTAAAGTGAGTTCTCTTAATAAAGAAATGAATGCCGACTTTGAAGCAAATTTTAATAATTCAATAATACCTAGTATTGTATTTAGCTTATTTGAGGATTCAAAAAATAATTTATGGATAGGAACACTAGGTGATGGTCTTTCTAAATATAATATTAAAGAGAAATCATTTAAAAAATACGATAAAAATACAGGTTTAATTCATGAAACTGTTTTTTCACTTACTGAAGATCATAATGGAGCTATTTGGATCGGTGGTAATAAGGGGCTTACAAAATTAAATACAGAAAGAAATACCTTTATAAATTTTAGTAAAAAGGATGGATTATTATCCAATAGTTTTAACTACAATGCTGTATATAAAGATCTAAACAATGTATTATATTTTGGCTCCTCTAAGGGAATAAATTACTTTAATCCTGATGAGATTAGCTATAATCAGGAAAAATCAATAGTCTATTTATCTAACTTAAGGATATATAACGATTTGATTAAGCCAGATAAGGATCAGAGTCCGTTAAAAGAGGTCATCTCTGAAACTAAAGAATTAGTCTTAAATCACAACCAAAGAGTTTTTACGATTGATTATGTTGGGATCAATTATACTCGAAGTAAAAACAATCAATATGCTTATTTTTTAGAGGGATATGATAATGAGTGGAATTATGTAGAAACTACAAGAAGTGCTACTTATAAAAATATTCCATCAGGTGATTATACTTTTATGGTTAAGTCTTCTAATAATGATGGTATTTGGAACAATATTCCTACAACGTTGAAGATTAAAATTCTACCAGCTTGGTGGTCAACTAAAATAGCAATTATGAGTTATTGTTTATTCTTATTGTTGTTAGGGTATTTTATCTACAAGTTTCTAATCACTAGAATAGAAGAAAAAAGAATTTTACATTTAGAAAGACAAGAGTACAAGCAGTTTGAGGCCCTAAATGCAAAAAAAATACAATTTTTTACAAATATTTCTCATGAATTTAGAACACCTCTAACACTTATTCTAACTCCGTTAGAAGATATCATCGAAAACACAAAGAATAAATTACCTAAAGAAATTAAAGAAAAACACAATATTATTTTTAAAAATGCTAAGCGTCTTTCGAGACTTATCAACGAGCTTATGGACTTTAGGAAGCTTCAATTCAATAAAATGACTATTAATGCTTCTCAAATTAATATTGTACCATTTATTCAGGAGGTGGTTAGTCATTTTGAAGAGGAAGCATTTCTTAAAAATATCATGTTAACTGTTGATTATGACCAGGACGATCTCATGATATGGTCTGACCCATCTATGTTAGAAAAAATCATTTTCAACTTATTATCAAATGCATTTAAAGCAACACCAATAGGGGGGTTAATAACTGTTCATGTTAATAAATCTCCAGAATTAATAGATCTTCCTTTAGTGAATGAAAATAAACCTATTGAAGCATTGAAAATTATTATAAGAGATACTGGGCTTGGCATCAAAGAAGAAAATCTAACCAAGGTTTTTGACCGTTTTTATCAGGCTGATGAAATGAATGAGCAATATTATGGTGGAACAGGAATTGGTTTAGAATTAGTTAAGAACTTTGTAAACATGCACAAAGGTAAAATTGTTTTAACCAGTAAGGAAAATGTTGGAACTCAATTTAAAATTTACTTCCCGCTTGGGTATCATCATCTTAAGATCGCAGATGTTAATAAAGAAGATAATAAGATTATTAATCAATACTCAGAATCTCAAAATAAAAATATAGAGGAGTTTGAACCATTGTTAGAGGAGGAGTATACTAGTAAAAAAATAGTTTTAATTGTTGAAGACAATGCTGAGTTGAGATCATATATTAAAAATGAATTGATCACTGAATATAGTATTAAAGAAGCAGAAAATGGTTTAGAGGGTGTTGAAAAAGCAAATAAATACATGCCAGATATTATCATTACGGATGTTATGATGCCAATAATGGATGGTTTTGAATTATGCTTAAGAGTTAAAAGTGATTTAAAAACTAGTCATATACCTATTTTAATGGTTACTGCAAAAGGAATGCAAATAGATAAAGTCAAAGGAATAGATTCTGGGGCAGATGTTTATTTAAATAAGCCTTTTAATATGAGGGTTTTAAAATCTCACTTAAACCAATTAATTACAAGTAGACAAGTTTTATTTGATAAGTATTTTAATAGTGTAAGTACAACAATAAATTCAGATTATACAACTTCTTTAGATAAGGAGTTTATGAATAATGTTCTTAATTATATTAATGAAAATATAAATGATGAAAAGTTAAATGTAGAAAACCTTGCTGGAGAATTATTGTTAAGTAGAAGTAAATTATACCGTAAAATCAAGGCTTTAACTGGTGATACAGCCAATGAGTTTATTAGAAAGATTCGTTTGGAAAAAGCAAAACAACTGATTGAAACCACAGAATATACGATAAGTGAAGTGTGCTATAAAGTAGGTTTTTCTTCTCCATCATATTTTACTAAATGTTTTAAAGATTATTTTGAGTTTTTACCTACAGAACTTAGGGATAATTTATAATAATAATAATTTATGTTTAAGTTTTTTAAAATGTACTAAACTTGTACTAAGTCAGAAATAACTTTATTTTATTTTTAGCAATATTTATTTTTTAATATACTCCCCCCCCAAAAAATAAAATAAAATTCCTTACCCCAATAGTTTATACTGTTACCTGATAAAGGTTATTACCCCTGCAATATTTATAATACCCCATTAAATTCAAGTAGTGTGAATATTTATCAACTAATTAATTAAAACCTAAAAACAAACATCATGAAAAAAACAGTACTAATTTTATTATTGGTTATTCCTAATTTACTATTGGCTCAGCAAAAAAAAGATTTTGTGCGAAGTTCTCTTCACATGCATTTAGTTGACGATTTTAGTTTTGACAATGGAGATAAAGTATTAGATTCTTATAATAAGTTTCAGTTTCCTCAAAATTACAATGACCATCGTATAGTTTTAAATAAAATTAAATTATCTGAATACGAACTTACCGATGAGGAAAAAGCTTCTTCAGGAAAGAAAAAAAGTTTATTAGGTGCTGCTATTTCAGATGTTGCATCAGGAGCTCTTGAAGGAAGTACAGGTGGGCTTGTTAAAGCTCAAGACAATTCTATGGTTAAGCTACAACTAAATAAGTATAATACATCTAATAAGATAGCACACGAACTTGTTAAAAAGTGGTTTAATATTAAGGAGGATGGTTCATACAATATGGGTACAGTAACTCTTAGATCTATTCAAACTAAAACTATGGAAATGTCTGCCATCGCAGGTGCATCCGGTACAGGGGGAATTGATCAAGTAAATTCATTAATTAATAACACATTTGTTGTGTACACTAGATTAAATTATGTGAGTAATGCTATTGCCGCTTCAGTGATTAAAGAGATTGCTTACGCGCAAGTTGCAAAACTCCCTGCTCTTTTGCAAGCCAAAGGTTATAAAGTAGCTGATAAAATTTTTGAAAAAACTTCTGAAGGTTTTTCTGTTTGGACCACAGCTTGGTTGTATAGATTAAAGTGGGATCAAGATGTTTTTAATTTATTCCTCTCTACCATAGATCAAGAGAAGCAAGCAATTGACTTAGAAAAATTTGCTGCTGCTAACTTTGAATTGGAATTTATAAGTCAACAAAAAGCTACTTCACTAGTTACTTTTTCATTAAAAAAAGAGGATAAAGGAAGAACAGAACAAGATGTATTTGATTTATCCACCATAAGAAATATGGACAAGGTATTGGTTAAATTACAAAAGAAAAATGATATATTTAAGCCTATTTTCCCATTACGTGATGATTTCTCATTAGCTGCTGGTAAAAAAGAAGGAATAGATGGTGGAGAAACTTTTGAAGTTTTAGAAACAAAAAAAGGAGAATATAAAAGGATTGGAACCATGAAGGTTGATAAAAAAAGAGTTTGGGACAATACCTGGACTGGAGAAGATATTGAACCTGGATTAACCTATTTTAAGAAAGGAAGTAAAAAATATATCCCTGGAATACACTTTGTTAGACTAATAAAATAATATAAACATGAAATTTATAAAAATCTGTATAGTTGCCTTATTAATAGTACCAATTAATTCTCTGTTTTCCCAGACTAATAGCAATAGAGAAGTTACTGAAGAAAGAACAAGAAATTGGCAATATGAATCTATTTGTAGTGAATCCGGAGGAACGGGAAGTTCTTATTTAATTCAAGTTACCTCTTATGTTGGTGATTTACGTTTAGCACTTAACCAAGCTAAAAAAAATGCCATCCATGCTGTATTATTCAAAGGGGTTGCTGGAAATAATTTAGGATGTACTGCCAAAGAGCCATTAATAAAAAATGGGGTATACAATGATAATTTTGAATACTTTGAAGATTTTTTTTACAATACCAGACAATATAACCAGTTTGCTACCTCACCTTCTGGCTCTGCAGAATCCTCTGAAAAGTTAAAAAGAAAAATGAACAGAGTAACATTCATTATTTCAGTAAATGTAGATGATTTGAGGAAAAAACTAGAATATGATAAAATTATTGAACCCATGGGTGCTGCATTGGGTGGAGGTAGTGGATTGAAACCCACAATCATGATTTTTCCTAGTGATGGTTGGCTAAAGGATAATGGTTATGCAAAATTTGTAGATAACCAAGGTGTTAAAACTTTAATTCCTGATTATACTTCAGCTCTTTTAGATAAAAACTTAAATATAGCGATCAGTACTTTAGATAAAATGGTATCTGAGAGAGGATACCCAACAGTAAGATTAGCAGAAACCCTTAAAAGTATAAGTGGTGGTAGCGCTTTAGACAATGCAGTAGAGGGTAGAGATGGTGGAGCTCAAGAAACTAGTATCTTGGATGAATTATTAAATGTAGCTAAAGCAGATATTACCTGGAAAGTTACCTGGTCTGTTGAGACCAATGGTATTCAAAAATGGGTATCTTATGGGATAGATGCTTTAGATTCATATACCAATAAATCAATTGGTGTTGCAAATGATGAGGGTCCAAAGTCTATGGGTGCCTCAGTAGGAGCTTTACTTAGACAAGCTGTAACAGACAAAATGGATGGTTTTCTTGCAAGACATCAAGATCATTTTAAAAAGATAGCTGAAAATGGTAGAGAAATTGCTTTAGACTTTAGAAGATTTGATAGTTTTGAATATTACTTTAATGACGACGTTGAATTTAAAGGTAGAGAAATGGAATTTTCATCTTTAATTAGAGGTTTTGTTGGGTCTATTGCCAAAGACAGAAATTTTTCTTACAATCCTGGTGAGAATAAAATTGGAATTACTCAATTAAGAATAGAAATGAATGAAGAAGTAGAGGATTTATTTGGTGGGGGAGATCCTGTTTTAGAACCGATGGATGCCACCAAGTTTGCCAAGAAAATTTCCAGTTTCATAAAAAAACAATTTGGTTATCCATCTAAAGTAACCACCATTGGATTAGGTAAGGCTAGAATAACAATAGGAGAAAAATAAATATTATGAAAAAAATTTTAATAGTAGTTTTTTTATTATCATTATCACTATCCATTCATTCACAAAATGATCTTGGAAAGAGTGATGATGAAGCAAGAATAGTGTTGAATACATTTGTTCCAGATGACATACTTGAAAATGCACCCAGTGCTCGAAAATTATTTGTTACTAAGTTAGGACAAATTGCAAGTAGAAATGGTATGGGTGGAGGTGGAGCTTCAGGAAATAACAGATTTATTATTTCTGGAGACATTAATATCCTAACTAAGGATATTACGGCAACTGTACCAACTAAATATCTGGTTACCATAGAAACCACTCTTGCAGTAGGTGACGGTATAGATGGAAAAGCATTTAGCTCAGAATTTATAGAATTTAAAGGAATTGGTATTTCTGAAGACAAAGCTTTTATTTCAGCCATCAGAAAGATTAATCCAAGACATAAACTGATTAAGCAAGCAATCACAGAAGGAAAAGAAAAAATTATTGAATATTACAATTCTAGATGTGATTTTATTTTAAAAGAAGCTTCTGCCTTGGCAGATTCTAGGAAGTTTGATGAAGCTGTATTTTTACTTAATCAGGTGCCTGAGGTAACTAAAGAGTGCTATGATAAATCTATGGATTTAGCAGTAGAAATAACAAAAAGAAAGTTTGAATTTGAATGTCAGTCTAAAATTGCTGAGGCGAAAGCTTTAATTGCCAATGGAGATTTTTCAGGAGCCTCTCAAATTTTGAATTTTTTCACTCAAGACATGGATTGTTACAGTGATGTTGAAGCATTGCTAAAAGAAATTAATGTGGGTCTTTGTTCTAAATACCTAGGAGAAGCTAGAGGGCATTGGGCAAACAGAAATTCTACTTCTGCTGCAAATGCATTAGCAAAAATAAATGCAAGCTCTCCATGTTATCAAGAAAGTCTTCAAATAGCTCAAGAAATATCTGGTTTGTTAGATGAGAGAGAACAACGAGATTGGGACTTAAACTATGAGAAATATAAAGATGGTCAAGCCATTAAGAACAGAAAGTTAGACAATGCAGCTGCCCTAATAAAAGCAGCAAGAGATGTAGGAGTTGCTTATGGTAAAAACCAACCCAAAACAGTTACTTATACCCGAATTATCAAATAATAAGATTTATTTTTATAATCATCAAGAGCCACCTTTAAGGTGGCTCTTTGTGCTTAAAAGGATTTTTTTATCATAATATTTTAGATAAGTCCACCATGAGTTTATCTGTTGTATTTAACTCGTATTTTTCGAATACCATGTTCTGAGTTCCTTTGTTTTAAAGTCTTAAAAAGAAAGTTAGTATATATAATTAATTGCACCATCCATATCAGAATAAACAAACCAAAGTCTAGGAGTAAACAAGTAATTTTAATGAAAAAAAGCAAAATAATTAATAATTATTTAAGAATATAAAATAGTAGTTTTACAAAGAACTTTTTAATTAAAAACTGTTGATGAAAAAAGATTCAAAAATATATATTATTGGAGCAGGAGTAAGTGGTTTGGTAGCAGCTCAAGTTTTAGAAAACAAAGGCTATTATCCAATTATTCTTGAAGCATCAGACAGAGCAGGGGGGAGAGTTAAAACTGATATTACAGATGGTTTTCAACTAGATCGTGGGTTTCAAGTGTTACTATCTTCGTATCCGGCAGCTCAAAAATATTTAGATTTTAAAGCGCTTAAACTTCAAAAATTAAAGCCTGGTGCAGTTATTTTTAAAAAAGGAAAACAACAAATTATTGGAGATCCTTTAAGAGATATTTCTACACTTTTTTCTACACTCTTTTCAAAAGTGGGAACATTATCTGATAAGTTTAAGATTTTTCAATTAAATATGAAATTGAAAAACAAATCTATGGAGGCTATTTTTTTATCAGATGAAACAAGCACCAAAGCGTATTTGCAAGAGTTTGGGTTTTCATCTCAAATCATAACTCAGTTTTTTACTCCATTTTTTACAGGAATATTTTTAGAAAATGAGCTAACAACCTCTAGTAGAATGTTTGAATTTGTGTTTAAAATGTTTGGAGAAGGTTTGGCTGTACTTCCTAAAGGAGGTATGGAAGAAATTTCTAAACAGTTGGTAGCCAATCTTAGCAACACAACTTTTCAATATAACACCAAAGTAACCTTAGTTTCTGAAGAGGAAATTTTGCTACATTCAGGAGATAAGTTAGCAAGTACTGCAACAATTATTGCTACAGATGCTAGTAAACTAGTAAGAGATGCGCCTCCAAAAAATCTTATCTGGAAATCTTGTCAAACCCTTTATTTTACGGCCAAAAAAAGGATGATAAACAAACCTATGATTGGTTTAATGTGCAATGCACATGGTCTAGTTAATAATATTTTTTATCATACGAGTGTAGCTACTGATACTAATAATACTGAAGAATTATTGTCAGTAACCGTAGTTAAAGCACATCAGTTCTCTGAAAAACAATTAATAGCTGCTGTTATCAAACAATTAAAAGAAGAGTGCACTATAGACCACCTTACTTTCTTGGCTATTTATAACATAAAAAGAGCATTGCCAGATTTAAAAGATATAAAATATGAAGTTTCACCCTCAGAAACACAGCTGTCTTCAGGTGTTTATTTAGCAGGGGATGTGCAACTAAATGGCTCTTTAAATGCGGCAATGATCGCTGGAGAAAAAGCTGCGTTGCAAGTTATAGCCTCTCTCAAATAAAAAAGGCTTTCTACACATAGGCATATTGCTGCAACAATTTTAAAGAAGCATACTGTAATGATTTTTGATGGGTAGCCTCTAAAACAATAGGGGGTGCTTTCCCTGCTTTTTCAGCCTCTAACCATCTTGAAATACACAAACACCACTTGTCTCCAGGTTGTAAGCCCGGAAAGTTCCAATGGGGTATGGGTGTCATTAAATCATTTCCTCTTGATACAGAATAGGCCAAAAACTCTTTAGTTACTATTGCACAAACTGTATGTGTTCCGGTATCTTCTGAAATGGTTTTACAAAAACCATCTCTAAAATATCCGGTCATTGGATTGGTACAACACGGAATAAGTGGGTCTCCAAAAATATTAAGTTCCATAAAAAATTATTATTTAGGTTCTAAAATAAGGGTAACTTTATTAAAATCTGCAGCACTATTAATCACAGTTCTGTAAGCCTCAAATATTTCTGGTGCTACAAAAGTTTCTCTGTAATGTTCGTCTGCAGTAACGGTTAATACATTTCCTTCTAAAGTGTAATAAGAGTCAAAAATAAAGAGTTCTTTTTCTTTTGTAGCGTAGCTATTTTTTATGGTAATGTCCTCTAAATTTGAAATTTGGTATCCCTCAGGTATGTGTATTTTTATCGTTCTGTAATAACTTCTATTAAACTCTGCTTCCAAAGGTAGAATTCTTTTTTTCTCTTGTTGCATTTCCATTTGAGGACCTATTAAATCTCCAAGCTTAAAAAGGTATTTATCACCTTTCTTCTCAACAAAATACTTTGAGTCAATATCAAATTTTACCACAAAGGGTTTTACTCCAAAAAGACTTGGATCCTTATTAATAAATTCTCTTTTTAATACCTTGGCATTTTTATCACTATTCTGAACAAAATATTGGTCTATTACCTCATTTATACGCTTTGGCTGAATAAGATTCATAAAAGGGTGTAAGTTCATGGCATAATATCCATTTAATTTTCTCTCTAATGCTATCTTGTTTTTAGTCAAATCTTCAGTATTAAATTTTACCTCTATAAACATTTCATCACTAGATAAGCTTGCAGAAATACCTTCTATAAATTTCACTTCTGAAAAAGCTTTTCTTTTACCATTGATATCATATCCAGTTATAAAAAGACCGAAATTATTCATGAAGTAAGGGGGTGGAAAACCAAATCTAGTACCAAATTTACTAGGCGAAAGGTATTTTTTTGATGCTGGAAAATAAAATAAAAATTCTTGTAAAAAATTGGTAGCCTCAAAATCTTTATCAAATTTCAATAGTAATCTGTTGGTAGTGAGAACCATTTCATGCGTAACATCAAATTTTTCAAATAAAGCAATATATAGTTTTATAATTCCTGTTTCATTTGCAGTTTTAGTTTTTAATACGTTTGTTAAGTTTTCAGAATCATTTTCTGAGATGAATATATTTTCTTTAATATATAAATCAATAATTCTTGCTTTATTTTCATCATTAAATTCATCATCAAATTTGAAATTTTTAGCAAATTTATGTATGAGTTTTTTTTCTAATTCGCTGTATGTTGAATAATAGAAATCAAATAAATTTTGAGCGACATTATTATAAGAATCAATAATAGCATTGTTGGTGGTATTTTCATGTAATTTATACATAATAAAACCAATTGCAGCGGTGTAAGGAGCCTTTTCTTCTTTTCTTACAGCCTTGATGTCTTTAGCCGAGAACTTCCAATGTGTTTTTTCTTTAAAACTTTCATTTTTTTTTACAGTAGCTTCTAAATTAAAACTTTTGAAGCTAAAACTTAAATTGCTTGGTGCGTACAAATCAAACTCTACAGTTTGTTTGTCATAATCACTCTCAATATCCACTATTGCACCTTGAAATTTTGGACGTCTTTTTGCAACATAATAATATTCAATTATGCTCCCTTTCTCAATATCATCAAAAGAAAAATAATTGAAATCCCTCCCTGTTTCATCATCTTCAGACCGTAAAATTCTTGATTTATCTAATACAATAATCTCTCCTGTTTTCTTAATAATTCGAACATTTATTACCACTTGAGATGCCTCGTTAGCAACGGGTAAATAAACTTTAGCATACTCTTCAATTCTATCATCAGAATTTAACCATAATACTTTATGTTCTAGATAGTATTCTATTAAATTTTGGTCTTCAAAAATAAATTCAGTTATCACTTTATCTTTTATAGCAATCATATCTTTATCAGATGACTCTATAGTATACTTTGGTTTTAATTCCCAATCGTAATTTTTAAAGAAGGGTTCAGTTTGTGCAAAACTTGTGAAAGTAATAAATAGAAATAAAATGAAGCTATTAATCGGTTTCATGTGGGTTTTTATTTTTCTTTAGAATAATTTCTTTTTAAGCTTTTCAGTTTTTTCTAATTTCTACAATTAGTCTTATAAACTAAAGTTAAATTAAAAGAGTTGCTTTTTTTGTAAGGCAAATAAAGACAAAAATCTGCAATTTAAAACATAACAAATTCATAATACTGTTATTGTCTAAAAACCCTTTTTTTACTTATTGGTTATTAAAATGTTAAAAAAACAGACACTAATTTATTGATTTCGTATTTATTTAAAAATCAGGACACTATTATTTGTTTATGTAAATTTAATACTTAGATTTGTCGGGATTAAAATTTAACATGAATATGCAATACGTTTGGAATAGCTTCTTTTTCTACTTTTACTTTTTTAGCAAAAGTTGAGACGCTACGTATATTGTAAAAACTATATAACTGAAAGTCTCGAATCTAATTCGAGATTTTTTTTTTGATATAAATGAATAAAATTATTGCCATACAAGGAGCAGAGGGTTCTAATCATCATAAAGTAGCAAGAGACTTTTATGGTGAAAACATTCAATTAAAAGAATGCATGTCTTTTGACGCCTTAGTAGCTCATTTATTAGATGGCTCAGCTACTGATGGTGTTATGGCTATTGAAAATACGATTGCTGGCTCTATAATACCAAATTATGCACTCATAGACTCAAATAATTTGCATATTATAGGGGAAAAATATTTAAATATTCATCACCATTTGATGGCATTACCTAGGCAAACAATAAAAAGTATCAAAGAGGTTTGGTCTCATCCTATGGCATTATTACAATGTAAAGAGTTTTTTAAAAAGCACCCTCACATTAAATTAGTTGAAGATGTAGACACGGCTGAGGTTGCCAAAAGAATTGCAAAAGAAAATATTAAGGGTATTGCAGCTATTGCTCCAAAAATTGCAGCTGAAATTTTTGGGTTACAGGTATTAGAAGATGATATACAGACTATTAAAGACAATTCAACAAGATTTGTGATTGTTCAAACAGAACTGCCAAATACTTCAAATGATGACATTAATAAAGCATCATTAAAATTTGAATTAAGTCATAAAAGAGGAAGTTTAGCTGCAGTTTTAAATGTATTAAGTGATTGTAAAATGAATTTAACCAAAATACAATCCTTACCTGTCATAGAAACTCCATGGAAATATTCCTTCTTTGTAGATGTAACTTTTGACGAATATACAGAGTACCAAAAATTGGTAAAAATTATTGACATTATGGCTGAAGATTTCAAAATTTTAGGAACCTATAAAAATGGTAGAAAATGATGAAAGCAGCCAATAGATTAGATACGGTTCAAGAATATTATTTTTCTAAGAAACTTAGAGAGGTTAGAGCACTGTCAACTGAAGGTAAACCCATTATAAATATGGGGATTGGTAGTCCAGATTTACAGCCTCCTGCCAAAGTAATTGAAGCTATTCAACAAGCAGTTGTTATTGAAGGAGCTCATAAGTATCAAAGCTATCAGGGATTACCGGAGTTTAGGGAAGCTGTGGCAGATTTTTATAAAAACAAGTATAATGTTGAAGTAAGTTCAGATCACGAAATCCTTCCACTTATGGGGAGTAAAGAAGGAATTTTACACATATCTATGGCTTTTTTAAACAAAGGAGATAAGGTATTAATCCCAAACCCTGGGTACCCAACCTATACATCAGTTACCAATTTAGTTGAGGCTACTCCTATTTTTTACGAGTTAACTTCAGAAAATAACTGGGAGCCAGATTTTGAAGAACTTGAAAAAGAGGATGTATCCAATATAAAAATGATGTGGGTAAATTACCCTCACATGCCAACCGGTGCAAAAGCAACTCAAGCTCTGTTTGAAAAATTAATAGCTTTTGGTAAAAAACACCAAATTTTAATTATAAATGACAACCCATATAGTTTTATATTAAACAATAATCCGCTTAGCATTTTAAGTGTAAAAGGAGCAAAGGAAACAGCACTAGAATTAAACTCTTTAAGTAAATCATTTAATATGGCAGGATGGAGAGTTGGGATGTTGTTGGGTGCAAGCTCATTTTTAAAAGAAGTTTTGAAAGTGAAAACACAAATGGATTCTGGAATGTTTTATGGAATACAACAAGGAGCTATTTCTGCTTTAAAAGTTAGTTCATCTTGGTTTTCTGAAATGAATAAGGTATATAAAAATAGAAGAAAATTAGTTTGGAAAATAGCAGATACTCTTGGGTGTAGTTACGATAAAAACACTACAGGTATGTTTGTTTGGGCAAAAACTCCTGAGGGAGTAAAAGCGGAAAATATGGTAGATGATTTATTGTATAACAAAGATATTTTTATTGCACCTGGCTTTATTTTTGGGAGTAGTGGTGAAGGGTATATTCGATTTTCATTGTGTGTATCTGAAGAAAAAATTAAGGAAGCATTAGAAAGATTGTAAGATGAAGGTTTTTATCATTGGTACTGGTTTAATTGGCGGGAGTTTTGCACTAGATATTCAACAAGAATATCCAGATGCTATTATTTATGGTGTAGATTTAAATAACAGCCATATTAAAGAAGCTATAGCGCACGGCGTAATTCATCAAGAAGCTAGTCTTGATGATGTGCAAGATGCAGAGGTGGTATTTATAACCATACCCGTTGATGCTACTTTAAGTGTATTACCAAAGATATTAGATGTTGTAAATGATAACGCCTTAGTTATTGATGCAGGATCTACTAAACAACGTATTTGTGAGGCTGTTAAAGACCACCCAAAAAGAAGAAATTTTTTAGCAGCCCATCCCATTGCTGGAACAGAATTTTCAGGACCAAAAGCAGCTATGCTAGGATTATATAAAGAAAAAACAAACATCATCTGTGAGGTAGAGAAGACAGCTTTTAAATTACAAGAAAAGGCTTTAGAGATTTTCTCTAAAATAGGAATGAGAATTCGATATATGGATGCTGTTTCACACGACAAGCATATCGCATATGTATCTCACCTATCTCACATTAGTTCTTTTATGTTGGGTAAAACAGTGATAGAGAAAGAAAAAAATGAACGTGATATTTTTGATATGGCTGGAAGTGGTTTCGAGTCTACCGTTAGGTTAGCAAAAAGCTCTCCTGTAATGTGGACTCCTATTTTCGAACAAAATAAAGAGAATATTATTGAAACTCTTGACGAATATATTGGAAATTTAAAACAATTTAAAAAACTGATGGAAGAGCATAAATTTGATCAAGTTTTTGATGAGATGCAAGAAACAAATCATATTGCAGCTATACTTAAAGGCATTAAATAATACCTAGTAAATCGAGTAATAATAAAAGATAACAAATAAAAATAAGAAGCAAAATTTAACAAGTAAAGATGAAGAATACAAAAGAATTAAGAACATGGTTGGATGATTTAAGTTTAGATCATCCACTCGTAGTAGCAGGGCCTTGTAGTGCAGAAACAGAAGATCAGGTATTAAAGATCGCGCACGAATTAAAAGATTCTGATGTAAACTATTTTAGAGCAGGAATTTGGAAGCCTAGAACTAGGCCAGGAAATTTTGAAGGTGTGGGTGCACTTGGGTTAAAATGGCTTCAAAAAGTAAAGGCAGAAACTGGAATGAAGACCGCTACAGAAGTAGCCAATGCAGCGCATGTAAAATTAGCTCTTGAGCATGATATTGATTTGTTGTGGATTGGCGCAAGATCTACAGTGAGTCCATTTATAGTTCAAGAAATTGCAGATGCTTTACAAGGCACGGACAAAATAGTATTAGTAAAAAATCCAGTAAATCCAGATTTAGCTCTTTGGCTTGGAGGAATAGAAAGGTTATATTCTGCTGATATTAAAAACTTAGGAGTGATTCATAGAGGTTTTTCTACTTATGAAAAAACTAGGTATCGTAATAATCCAGAATGGCAAATTGCCATAGAATTACAAAACCGATTTCCAGATTTACCACTAATATGTGACCCATCTCATATTACTGGAAAAAGAGATATGATTTTTGAAGTATCCCAAACAGCCTTAGATCTAAATTTTAATGGTTTAATGATTGAAACCCATGTTGATCCAGATAATGCGTGGAGTGATGCTGCACAACAAGTAACTCCTGATACTCTTATTCAAATGATGGAAGATTTAAAGATTAGAAAAGAGACCGATACAGAAGCAGACTATAGAAATTCATTAAATACGTTGAGAACTCAGATTGATGTTATAGATCATCAATTGATAGATATTTTAGGGAAACGTATGAAAATAGCAGATGCTATTGGAGCACTTAAGAAAGATAAGAACGTAGCGGTATTACAATCTAAGCGATGGAACGAAATTTTAGGTAAAATGATTCTAGAGGGCGAGCAGAATAAATTAAGTGAAGAATTTATTTTAAGGGTATTTAAAGCCATTCACCAAGAATCTATTAATCATCAAGAAAAAGTGATGAATGGATAACAAAAAAAGCGGATGAAAAGCCGCTTTTTTTGTTATTAAATTGTATTATTCTTTTAGTTTCTTAAAGATATAACGAGTTATAAAGATACCTCTTCCATCATTTTTACCTGCATCACTTTCTACAGCACTTGAAACAAAAGCTAATTCCCACCCTTCCTCTGTCATGGTGTTTATTTTTGAAGTAATTACTGCATCATTAGCAGCAATATTTTGAAAACGAATACCTGCTATATTGTAAAAGTTTAACAATTTAGTTTCTTCAAAATTTTTCACTCTAATATCACCTCTGTCAGATTTGTTTCTTTTATCTTTTACTGTTTTTCCATCAGTTCTTTCAGATGTAAAGTCTTGATAGTTACGAGACTCAATAGTACTAATCAATCTAGATCTCCCAGCAACACTAGGAATAATAGATTCTACACTTGTAATTACTTGATATTTGTAAGTTTGCGCTTCAGAGTAAAAAACAAAACATAAAGCTGCAATTAATAAATAAATTTTTCTCATAGTAATAGGTTTTTTTAAATTACATTTTAATTGTACAATATTTTAATTTAGAATTGATTTACTTTGCTATATGACAGGAACTGTTTATAAATCTACTGGAAGTTGGTATTTTGTAAAGTCCGAAGAAGGAGGCCTTTATCAATGTAGAATAAAAGGTAAGTTTAGGATAAAAGGAATAAAAAGCACCAACCCTATTGCTGTTGGCGATTCTGTAGAATTTGATATTGAAAATAAAGGTGATGAAGAAATTGGAGTCATTAAATTAATTCATGACAGAAAAAATTATATAGTTCGTAAATCTGTTAATTTGTCAAAGCAAACCCAAATTATTGCATCCAATATTGATTTAGCATTTCTGTTAATCACCATTAATAATCCACCAACTTTAACCACATTCATAGATCGATTTTTAGTTACTGCTCAAGCGTATTCTATAAAAGTAATTTTAGTATTCAACAAGATAGATAGTTATAAAGTAGCAGAAAAAAGTGAGATTCTTTACTTAAAAGATATTTATGAAACAATTGGCTATACTTGTGTGGAGGTTTCTGCCATAAAAAACATAAACTTAAATATTATAAAAGACCTAATGAAAGGAAAGACTAGTTTATTTTCTGGACATTCAGGGGTGGGCAAAACAACATTATTAAATTCTCTAGAGCCCGGATTAAATTTAAAGACAAAGGAAATTTCATTTCAACACCAACAAGGACAACATACAACAACATTTGCAGAAATGTTTGATTTAAGTTTTGATGCTAAAATTATTGATACACCTGGAATTAAAGGGTTTGGTGTTGTAGAAATAGAAAAAGAAGAACTTGGAGATTATTTTACTGAGTTTTTTGCTTTGAAAAGTGGTTGCAAGTTTCACAACTGTATTCATGTTAACGAACCTCAATGTGCAGTAAAAGAGGATTTAGAGGATGGAAAAATATCTTGGTCCCGTTATAAAAGTTATCTGCAAATCTTGGAAGGTGAAGAAGAAAATTATAGAACTGATATTTGGGATTAGTAATTTTATTTCTTTAAAAAATTTAAAATTTAATGAAAGCAGTTATTCAGAGAGTCTCCAAGGCTAGTGTAGCTATAGACAATAAAAAAGTTGCTAATATTCTTCATGGTGTTCTTGTTTTGCTTGGAATTGAGGAATTAGATACTCAAGAAGATATCAATTGGCTTTCCAGTAAAATTATAAATCTTAGAGTTTTTGATGATGAAAATGGTGTCATGAATAATTCTTTGCATGATAGTGATGGTGAAGTTATAGTGGTTAGTCAGTTTACCTTGTATGCATCGACAAAAAAAGGGAATAGGCCTAGTTATATTAAAGCTGCTAAACCATCTATAGCGGTTCCTTTGTACAATAAATTTATAGATACTTTAGAATCTAAACTTGGAAAAAAAATTCAAACTGGAAAGTTTGGATCCCATATGGAGTTAGAAATTTACAATGATGGTCCCGTTACTATTATCATAGATACAAAAAACAAATTTTAACATTTTTTTAGTTTCCATGGAAATTACATTAGTATATATTTGTCGTCGAGACTAATTTAAATTATTAAAAAATGAAAAATATAATTATGGCAGTAGTTGTTTCTGCTGTTTTATTTTCTTGTAAAGGAGAAAAGAAAGAAAAAGTTGTTGTCAAAGAAGAAGTTAAAGTTGAAGAAACCACTATAGTAAATAATGTAGATTTAACTGCTTCTTTAATGACATGGAAAGGTACAAAACCAACTGGGTCTCATGATGGAACAGTTTCCCTTTTAAGTGGAGGGATGGTTGTTGAAAATGGAGTTTTAAAAGAAGGTGAGTTTGTCATAGATATGAATACTATTAAAAATCTTGACATGGCTGGTAGTGAAGGAGCAGGAAAAATTGAAAAACATTTAAAAGCATCAGATTTTTTTGATGTTACTCTATATCCTACCTCAAAATTTGTAATTACATCAGCACTAGAAGTTGAAGGGAACTTGGCAGTTACTGGAAACTTAACTATTAAGGATGTAACCAAAAGCATTACGATTCCTGCGTCTATCTCAACTACAGATGGCACAACAACTTTCAAAAGTGAATTATTCAATATAGATCGTGCAGATTTTAATGTAAAATACGGTTCCAAAAGATGGATAGAAGGGTTGAAAGATAAATTTATTGATGATCTCGTAGAGATGTCTTTTACAGTAGTAACAAAATAATAATAAAAACCAATACATATGAAAACTTTAAAAATTGATAGACCAAAGTGTGGATGTGGAAATACATCAGACTCACAAGGATTTTGTGACGGTTCACATTCAAATAATTAAATAAAAAGCCCAAAACATAGTTTTGGGCTTTTTTTTACACTTGTATTTCAGTAGTACTCTTAACCTGTTCTATACTAAAGGTACTATGAGTACTTCCTATATGTTTAATGGTGGTTAGTTTTGTAACCATGAATTCACGATATTCTTTCATATCAGATACATGAATCTTTATGATATAATCATATTCTCCACTCACATGAAAACATTCAGAAACTTCATCTAATTTTAAAATTTCTTTTTCAAAATTTGACAAGAATTCTTTAGAATGCTGAAGAAGCTTTATGTGGCAAAAAATAAGAAATGATTTGTTGATTTTTTCCTTGTCTATGATAGCCACATATTTTTTTATAACACCTTCTTTTTCTAATTTCTTTATTCTTTCATATACAGCAGTAACCGATAAATTTAATTGTAAAGAAAGTTGCTTGCTAGTTTGTTTACTATCGTTTTGAAGCAGACTAATTAACTTTTTATCTATATGATCTAATTTCATTTAACTGTTTTTAATTCGTTGTTCTATTTTTAAAATGAGTAACCGAAAAATTTTCTAAAACTTTCAATTAAAATATAAAAATAAAGATTTAAAGTTTAAAATTTTATTATTTTAATTAAAAATAAACTAATATTATTTATTTTTATTGATAATATATCTAATTAATGTTAGATTTGGTAAAAATACTACTATTATGAGTTTCAGTCCAGCAGATAATATTCAAGATCTTCAAAACTTTGGAGAGTTTGGAGGAGTAAACCCTTCTATTTCAGATTCATCAACATATACTTTTATGGCAGCAAAAACCATGGCTGATACCTTTGAGGGCAATACAGATGGTTGTCATTTGTATTCTCGTCATACCACACCAAGTAATTTGTGTTTAGGGGAGGCACTAGCTGCTATGGAAGGAACAGAAACAGCCAATGTATCTGCATCAGGAATGGGGGCTATTACTCCCGTTTTATTGCAATTATGTGGCGCAGGTGATCATATTGTATCTAGTAGAACTATTTATGGAGGTACCTATGCATTTTTAAAGAACTTTACACCTAGGTTAGCCATTCAAACTTCTTTTGTTGATATCACAAATTTAGAAATAGTGGAGGCTTCAATTACTAATAGTACCAAGGTTTTATATTGTGAATCTGTGAGTAACCCTTTATTAGAGGTTGCTGATATTAAAGGATTAGCAGCTTTAGCAAAAAAGTATGAGCTAACCTTAGTAGTAGATAATACATTTTCACCATTATCTATTTCTCCCATTCAATTAGGTGCAGATGTTGTGGTTCATAGTCTAACTAAATTTATTAACGGTTCTTCAGACGCTGTAGGTGGTGTTGTTTGTGGTAGTCAAGAATTTATAAATCAATTAAGAAGTGTCATAGATGGTGCTTCTATGCTTCTTGGATCTACAATGGATAGCCTTCGAGCTTCTTCGATTTTGAAAAATTTAAGAACGCTCCATATTAGGATGAAGCAGCACAGTTATAACGCTTCTTATTTGGCTTCAAAGTTTCAAGAAGATGGGATAAAAACAGTATATCCTGGTCTAGAATCTCATCCCTCGTATCCATTATTTACTTCTATGATGAATTCTGAGTACGGATATGGAGGTATGTTAACAATAGATGCTGGATCATTAGAAAAAGCCAATGCACTCATGGAAGCTATGCAACAAAATAATGTTGGTTATTTAGCGGTAAGTTTAGGTTTTTACAAAACATTATTTTCTGCTCCTGGAACTTCTACTTCTTCAGAGATTCCAGAGGATGAACAAGCTGAAATGGGTTTATCTGATGGCTTAATTCGTTTTTCTATTGGTTTAGATAACAATATCGAAAGAACATATCAGACCATAAAAAAGTGCATGAAAGAGGTTGGAGTTTTACCTAGTGAATATTTTGTTTCAAATTAAAAATCTCTAAAAGCTCTGTAGAATAATTCTTTAGATAATTTTTTCATGTTGCTATCTTTAAATCTTTCCTCTGAAAGGCTATTTGTGTTCCATCTTTTATCCTCTTTGATTAATTCAAAACTAAATAGAGAGGACGTTGAATCTTTTTGATCTAGTAATGGGTAGCGTAAATCTTTATAAATAACTTGATTGTTATTTAGAGAACTTAATGTATAAAATTCATTACTAAACCATCGTAATGTTTTTATATCTGGATGATTTATATCCACAAGAGTATGGTTCTTAGGAATATTTATAAAATTGGTAGATCTTGTGTTTTTATCAAAAATTGAATAAAAAGTTACTTTATAATCTGTATCAGTCTCTGCAACTGCATACCATAATATATTATTTAAAATTGTAGGTTGAGCGCTAAATTTTGAATAGTTTATGTTAGCCTCCTGAAAAGACTTTTTAAAAATATGATTTACATGTAATTTATTGCCGATGGTAAAAATCATATATGCAGAACTAAGATAAAGACCTGCTTTTGTCCATCTTCTTCGAGTAGGGTTTTTCCGATTATAAAACATAGCAATAATAATACATAATAGAAAGGGAAGTGTGTAAAGTGGATCTGCAACAGCAATGTTGTTAAAAGCAACTCTATAATCTGAAAAGGGTAAAAACAATTGTGTTCCATAAGGAGTGAAACTATCCAGAATTGGGTGGGTAAAAATAGATAAAAAGAACAACCAGATCCAATCTTTTAAGTTAGTAGTCCCTTTTCTTAGAGGCCCATAATCGTAGGCTTTTGAACTTATAAAACCAAAAAGGAAGGCTCCTAAAATTGCAAAAATAATAGAATGCATAAATCCTCTATGAAAAGCCAGGCTATCTATTTCGTTAGAATAATAAAGACTTCCAATAAGTACATCTAAGTCTGGAATTGTTCCACCAATAGCTCCAAATAGAATGGCTTTATTTCCTATTTTTTTTCCTAAAGCTATTTCGCCACATGCAGCCCCTAAAACAATTTGAGTAATTGAATCCATGGGTGCAAATGTAACCAACTCATTTCACTTGCATAGCTTCTTCTAAAATCGTAACATTACAAAACAAAAATTGAAAATATGCAAGACCAAGAAAATCTTTCAGAGATAAAAATACAAGACCAAAAAATTGTTGAGAATAGTGAGCTTTCAATTTTTGAGGCTATTATTCCTATCATCATTTTAGTAGGGCTGTTGGCTTATAATGTTTTTATTTTTGGAGATGATTCATTAAGTGGTTCAAATCAGTTTATATTATTAATAGGAGGAGCAGTAGCATCTGTAGTTGGTTTTAGAAATAAGGTTTCCTTTTCTAGAATGATGGATGAGGTTGCAGAGAATGTAAAGTCAACTTCTAGTGCTATATTCATTTTATTGATGGTTGGAGCTTTGGCAGGAACATGGTTGGTTAGTGGTATTATACCTACAATGATTTATTATGGCCTACAGATTTTAAATCCCACAATATTTTTACCGGCATGTTTAATTATTTGTGCAGTTATATCTGTTGCAACGGGAAGTTCTTGGACTACTTCAGCTACTGTGGGTATTGCATTAATTGGAATTGCAGGAGCATTAGATATATCTTTAGGGATGACAGCAGGGGCGGTTTTATCTGGTGCTTATTTTGGAGATAAAATGTCACCAATGTCAGACACAACTAATTTAGCTCCAGCAATGGCAGGTACAGATTTATTCACACACATAAAGTACATGTCTTACACCACAGTTCCTACATTTATTGTTACCCTAATTATTTTTATAATTATAGGGCTCACACTCAGCGTTAGTGGTGATGCTGACACTTCAGCGATGTTAGTAGATATTGATAAGGCTTTTAACATCAATCCTTCGTTGTTTCTAGTGCCAGTTATGGTAATTGCTCTTATCATAAAAAAAACACCTCCCTTAATAGCTTTATTAGCAGGAACGCTTTTAGCGGCAGTTTTTGCCTTATTTTTTCAGCCACAAATTATCCTGAACATAGCAGGTGCAACTGAATTAACATTTAATTCAGCATACAAAGGTTTGATGACTGCAATAACAGTAGATACTGCTGTGGCAACAGACAATGAAATTTTAGCAAAGTTATTTACTGCTGGAGGGATGGCAAAAATGATGGGAACGATATGGCTTATTTTATGTGCAATGGTTTTTGGAGGAATTATGGATGCCATTGGAGCCTTGGCTAAGATTAGTAGTTTTATGTTACAACTTTTTGATTCTGTTTTTGGATTGTTTGCCAGTACAGTATTTACATGTATTGGATTAAATTTCACAGCTTCAGATCAGTATCTGGCTATAGTTGTGCCGGGTAAAATGTATTCTAAAGCTTTTAAAGAAAAAGGCTTGGCTCCTGAAAACTTAAGTAGAACCCTAGAAGATTCTGGAACGGTTACTTCGGTATTAATCCCATGGAATACTTGTGGAGCCTATCATTCTGGTGTATTAGGAGTAAGCGTTGGGGAGTATTTTATTTATGCAATTTTTAATTGGTTATCTCCATTTACTACCTTGTTATTTGCTGCGTTAAGAATTAAAATAAGACAGTTAGCCACTAAATAAACCAATTCCAAACTAAACCAAATCTTATGGTGAAATCCCTGTATGGGTAATTAGGAGCAGAGAAATAATTTCTTTTTCCAAATTCTGAGAGTGCGTTGTCTACTCTGAAAAAAATTCGTGTTCTTCTTATTTGTGCGTTAAAAAATAAGTCTACTGTAGGGAAACCAATTTCTTCAGAATTTTGGAGAGTAAACTCAGCTAACAATGGATTATAAGCATTCGCTTTATATGCTGTAAAGTAGTTAAATGTAGCACCAATTTGAACCTGCATAGGTTTTCCTTTAAACCAATAATCTGAATAGTATAATGTATTTCTTGTGATGAGCTCTGGAACTCTAAAAACAGCAGATCCTCCACTTACATTTTGGTACATAATAGTATTATCTAGTGTAAATTTTTTGTAGATAAATTCTCTTGATGCTTTAACCTTTAGGTAAGTAACATTTTCTGAGTATTGTTGAGGTTTATTGTTTTCATCAAAGTAGGTGTAATTTTCAATATTTGTCAAATTTACAGCTGCATTTAACCATCTTGAATCAATCTGAAACCCTAGATTTTGAGTTCTTATATTTTCAAAATCATTTTCCCAATTGTATGCATCGTAAGTGCTTTGATAAAGAAGATAATTAAAATTTGGCGATTTAGAATTTAATAAAATACTAGCTTTTATGTCAAACAAACTATCTTTTTTGTAAGATAAATTCCCTAGTAGATTAGTTCCAGCTAGCCTTGCTGAGCCTGGTGTAATTTCCCCAGTTGCATCAAGTTGAAATTTATTTATTTTAGCTCTCCAGTCAGCACCAAAAGAGATTGCACTTCCTTTTAATTTTCTGGTGTTAATATTACTAGTTTGATTAATAATTTTATCATATCCATAAGAATAACTCATAATACTTGACTTTGCTTTGAATGTTCCCAAAACATACTTTGAGTTAAACTCTAAAAAAAACTGATTTTTTAAAAATGTATTGTTAACGTCATCCTTAATATTCCCAGAAAAATTAGTAGTTCCAATAAAATTACTAGGAGAGTTTTGCGAAAATTCATAGGCTTTTTTACTGCTTACAAGTACATGACCAACTTTTAAATTCGTGAAGTCTTTTTGATTGGCTGAATCTTTAGAGGATAGAAGTTGATAATCTTGTTCTAGATATACTCGAGAAGCTTTAAGGAAATTTTCTGCTTCTTCCAAATTAACATCAAGTCTTGCTCTATCTGAAAAATTAGGATCATTATCTATAAAAGCAAGCAAAGATTCAGAAGTGAGACCACCACTTTCCTCATTTAAAACATCTTGGGTTGCTATATGTCCTCTAACATTGTATTGGTTATTTTTAGTCTCATAATGAAACGTAGTTCTAAAATTACCCTGACTTACCAGAGATGCTCTATATTTACCTAGAGAACGTAAGCCTGTATATGCAATAGATACATTGAGCCTTCTAGAGAAATTTAATGTAAAAAAAGAATCCAAAAATCTTCCTTGCTCTAGTGTAGTTAAAAACATAATCTCTGAGGTTGGGGTAGGAACTTCATAGTACTTAATATCTCTTATCGTGTTAAAAGAAAACTGTTTGGCTGTAAAACCAATACCAGGAACAGTATTAATTTTATCAAAATCATAAGTTAGTTGGTTAAAAGTTTGACCAATATTGTGAAAGGGTAGCAAGCCAAAGTTATCTTTTCTTAAAAAATTAAATTTGTAATGTTTTTTTATATTTAGAGTGGTATCTACATAAGTGGTATCTTTTAGGAACGAAAAAATTTTGTAATCTGTGTACTTTGTTTTTGCACTTAAATTAATTTTCTTAGTTCCACTATTATCTTGAACAATACTGTCATTAAATGAAAAATTATTCATCTCCTTCATTTTTTTTTGTTTGTTGATGGGCCTGTTTTTTTGACCATACACAAAAGTGGTTGACAAACACATTAAAAAAATAAAGTAAATGATTCTTTTCATTAAAGAAGATTAGTAAAACAAAAGTAAACTTTTAAAGGAAAAGAATTCAAATAATTATCCTCAAAAAATGTTAATTTGCGGTATGTTAAAAAATAATTATAGTGGATATCAACTCGAAGTTGGAACTGATGAGGCAGGAAGAGGCTGTCTTTCTGGACCTGTTGTTGCTGCTGCTGTAATATTACCATTCAATTATCACAATGAATTATTAAATGATTCTAAACAGCTCTCAGAAGCTAAAAGAAAAATACTTAGACCCATCATAGAAAAAGATGCTTTAGCATTTGGTGTTTCTTTTATAGATGAAAAGGAAGTTGATCAATTAAATGTATTGCAGGCATCAATAACAGGAATGCAACGCGCTATAGCAATCATGTCAATAACTCCAGAATATATTATAGTAGATGGAAATAAGTTTAAACCCTATAAAGATATTCCCTTCAAAACCATCGTTAAAGGTGATGCTAAATTTATGAGCATTGCAGCAGCATCTGTTCTAGCAAAAACATATCGAGATGATTTTATGGAAAAAATTCATAAAGAATTTCAAGTATATAATTGGAAAAAAAATAAGGGATACCCGACAAAAGAACATAGAAAAGCAATTCAAGAATACGGAATTACAAAGTATCACAGAAAAACCTTTAAACTCTTACCCTCTCAATTAAAACTAGAGATTTAATTCAAATTTTTCAACCTCAAAAAGATCTTTAAAATGATTTAGTATTTTTTCCTTTACTTCACTTAATTCAATTTTTCTTCCAAGTTCAACTTCTAAAGATGTTACTGCTTTTCCTCTAATACCACAGGGTATGATATGATCAAAATATCCAAGATTAGTATTAACATTTAAAGCAAAACCATGCATAGTTACCCAGCGACTACTTCTAATACCCATAGCACAAATTTTTCGAGCAAATGGTGTGCCTGTACCAATCCAAACTCCGGTTTCACCAACACTTCTTTCTCCTTTGATTCCATACTCAGCAAGTGTCTTAATAATTACTTCTTCAAGAAATCTTAGGTATTTATGTATATCTGTGAAAAAATTTTCTAAATCTAAGATAGGATACCCTACGATTTGACCAGGCCCATGATAGGTAATATCCCCGCCTCTATTTATTTTATAATACGTAGCCTCTTTTTCTTTTAATTGTTGTTCATTAATCAAAAGATTACTGAGATCTCCACTTTTACCTAAAGTGTATACATTAGGATGCTCAACAAAAAGAAAATAATTTTTTGTAGGGTTTTTGGTGATATTTTTTCTGTTTTGTCTTTTTACATTTATAATACTCGTTAATAAAGAAGTTTGGTAATCCCAAATATCTTTATAATCCTTTAGTCCAAGGTCTTTTAAAAGTATTTTTCTGTTGGTTTTCATCTAATGTAAAGATAATTATTTATTATATTTACACCACTCTTCCCTCAAGTTAAAATTATAAAAACCATGAAAAAATTTAATTTAATCTTAATTTTATTTCTGAACACTTCTGTATGTTTTACTCAATCTAATCTATGGAAAAAAACAGAATTAAAATCTAATGATGAAACTTCTTATCTGAAAAACTTATATGAAGATAAATATCAAATATTCTCTTTGGATTACAATAAATTAAAATCTAAGTTGGAAGATGCTCCATCAAGGTTGGATCAGAGTTCTAGATCTTCACTAGTAGTTAACTTTCCTGATGGTAAAGGAAATATGGAACGTTTTAATGTTTATGAGACCTTTTTGCTAGCTCCTGATATAGCAGTAAAACATCCAAATATTAAAACCTACATAGGCTTTAGTTTAGACAATCCTGGAGCTAGAATACGTTTTAGTATTACCCCTCAGGGAGTAAAAACTATGACCTCATACATAAATAGACCTACTTTGTTTACTGTTCCTGCTGAAAAAGGAAATATAACTGATTATATCACTTATCACAGAGGAGTAAGAATAACGTCAAAAAAAGATTTTGAATGTTTAACTGAAAACGAACTTATTCCTATTAAGGAAATAAACTCATCTTTTAGAGATGCTAATGATCAAATTTTACGAACATTAAGAATTGCAATTTCAACAACTGGTGAGTACACAAATTTTTGGGATGATGGTGATGATACAAATGGAGATGCCCAAGCTGATGCTCTAGCTGCATTAGTGTCTACATTGAATAGATCAAATGAAGTTTTTGAGGTTGATATGGCTGTAACATTTCAACTAGTCTCAGGAATAGAAATTATTTATCCTTCAGCATCAACAGACCCATATACAGGAAGCTATAATAGTCAATTACAGTCTACTTTAACTTCTGTGATTGGGGAATCTAATTATGATATTGGACATTTATTTAATTATGGAGGAAATAACGGAAATGCAGGTTGTATTGGTTGTGTATGTGTAGATGGTCAAAAAGGAAGTGGTTTTTCATCACATTCTTTTACTGATAATGATGGTGGTCCAAACATGGATGATTTTTTCGACATTGATTATGTACCCCATGAAATTGGTCACCAAATGGGAGGAAATCACACCTTTTCACAAAGTAGTGAAGGTACTGGAGTAAATTATGAGCCAGGGAGTGGAACTACTATTATGGGTTATGCAGGTATTACAGGATCTAATGACGTACAAGACCATAGTGACCCTTATTTTCACTTCGGAACAATCAATCAAGTTTTGAATAATTTAGATAATAGAACATGTTGGACTTCTACTGTAATTTCAAATAATCCACCCCTAGCTGATGCGGGAGATGATTATACAATTCCTCAAGGAACCGCTTTTAAATTACTGGGTTCAGCAACCGATGCAGATTCAGGAGATGAATTAACATATACCTGGGAACAAGTAGATTCAGGGACTACTACCAGTAGTAATTTTGGCCCCACTAAAACATCAGGTGCCGTATGGAGGTCAAGACCGCCAAGTGCAAATCCAATAAGATATATGCCTATAAGGTCTCGAGTTTTGTCTGGGCAATTAACAGAAACAAACCCTGTAGAAACAGTGGATAATACTTCATGGGAAACCGTATCAACAGTTAGCAGGTCTTTAAACTTTGCACTAACTGTTCGAGATAGATCAGAAGCTAATGGAACAGGGCAATTTCCACAATCAGATTTCGATTTTATGACCGTTACCGTAGACGGAAATTCTGGACCATTTTCAGTAACTTCTCAGACTACAAATGAAACATGGAATGTGGGTGAAAGCCAAACCGTAACTTGGGATGTTTCAGGTACAGATACAGGTAGTGTAAACACTCCTACGGTTAATATTTATCTATCTTCAGATGGAGGGCTTACATTCCCTTATTTAGCAGCAAGTAATATAGCTAATGATGGAAGTCACACCTTTTCAGTACCCTCAGCTGACGGAGATTCAGATCAACTGAGAATTATGGTAGAGGGAAATGGTAATATTTTTTACGCTGTAAATTCAACGAATTTATCATTGCAACAATCAGAATTTTCAATCTCAATTGTTGAACCCTCTGTTGAAGTATGTTCTCCCAATAATGTAACTTATGACTTCGTCTATAATGCATACCTTGGGTTTACGGGAACTACACTTTTTTCTGTTAATGGACTTCCAGCAAGTATAAATGCGTCTTTTAGTTCAGATTCAGCTAATCAAGACGGTACTAATGTTTCATTAACACTAAGTAATATTGGTTCTTTAAATGTAGGAACATATGATTTTCAAATCACTGGTACATCAGGAGCTATTGTCAAGAATGCTGATGCAAATTTTTCAGTATTTTCAACTTTAACTGAAGTCCCTACGTTAACTTCACCAAGCGATAATGCTAGTGGAATAGATCTATCGCCATCCTTTTCTTGGGGTATTATTTCAAATGCAAGTTCTTATGATATTGAAATTGCTACAGATTCTGGTTTTAGTTCTATTGTAGCTAGTGAAAATGTTACTACAAATTTTTATACTGGAGCTACTTTAAATCAATCAACTATGTATTACTGGAGAGTGAAAGCCAAGAATAGTTGTGGAGATGGAAACTTTTCTGCAGTAAATTCATTTGTTACTCAAAATTGTTCAGTGTGCGAATCTACTGGAAATACTGCTTATGTTACCAGTACAACAAAAGTTGTTTTTAATACAATAGACAACTCTTCTGGAAAACCAGGAGCATACAGTGACTACACAGATATTAGCACAACTGTAAAACCTGACGAAGTTCATGATTTAACAGTTCAGGTCAATACAGATGGAAATTATACAGTTCACACTTTGGTTTGGATAGATTGGAATCAAGATTGTGATTTTGATGATGAGAATGAAGAATACGACTTGGGAACTGCAACCGATCAACCAGATATTGCAACAACATTAAGCCCCTTGTCGGTAACAATCCCTTCTAATGCTTTATTAGGTTCAACAAGGATGAGAGTATCTACTAAATATGATTCAGATCCAACTTCTTGTATGACAGGTCAAGATGCTGAGGTAGAGGACTACACTATAGAGGTAATCGATGAGACAGCTTCTTTAGATAATGATACTTTTGAGGGTTTCAATTTATATCCTAATCCTTCTAATGGAAATTTCAACTTACAATTTGACACTAGATCATCAGATCGAATAGAACTTCAGTTATTTGATATCACTGGTAGATTGGTGAGAGAATTGTTGTTTACAAATGTAGCTACAAGATTTTCTGAAAGTATTTCATTTGAAAATACAGCGAAAGGTGTGTATTTATTGAAAATTAAAAACGGAACCAATCAAACGACCAAAAAATTAGTGATAGAGTAAGCTTATTAATCATAAATAAAACAAGTTAAAGGGTTGTTTGAAGAGGCAACCTTTTTTAACAATCGTTAAATAGTTGATGTTATAAAATTAAATAAATTACTTTTGTAATATGTCTATAGAAGTATTATCTGTTACAAAATCTTATGGAAATCAATTGGCGTTAAACGAAATTAGTTTTTCAGCTAATAAAGGTGAAATCATTGGATTTTTAGGCCCAAATGGTGCTGGAAAATCTACCATGATGAAGATTATAACAGGCTTCATTTCACCAACTAAAGGGACTGTTCTTGTTTCCGGCATTAATGTATTAAAGAGTCCGGAAGAAGTAAAAGCTAAAATAGGGTATCTTCCAGAACAAAACCCTCTGTATCAAGAAATGTATGTGAAAGAATATTTGCAATTTCAAGCTTCAATTTTTAAGGTTTCAAAAGAAACAATTGGTGCTGTTATAGAAACTGTAGGTTTATCCCCAGAGGTGCATAAAAAAATCAGTCAACTTTCAAAAGGATATCAGCAAAGGGTAGGTATAGCTGCAGCTATTATTCACAATCCAGATGTATTAATTTTAGACGAACCTACTACAGGATTAGATCCAAACCAAATCCAAGAAATAAGAAATTTACTTAAAAAGCTGGGCAAAGAAAAAACAATTTTATTTTCCACCCACATCATGCAAGAGGTAGAAGCTATATGTGATCGCGTTATTATTATAAATAAAGGAGAGTTGCTCATAGATACATCTATCGAAGAATTAAAAGAAAGCAATGAACAAATTATAGAGGTTACTTTTAATTACAAGATTGAAGAACAGTTCATTCAGAGGTTACCAAACATCATATCCTATAAAAATAATTTTGATAATACCTGGTATATGACCTTTAATTCATCTGAAGACATGAGAGGTGTGATTTTTGATTTTGCACATGAAAATGGATTAAAAATTTTAGAATTAAATTCTAAGAATCAAAGCTTAGAAACACTATTCACTAAACTAACATCTTAATTTAATTTGAAATTAATATGTTGATCTTCAAGTATTTTTAAAAGTTCACTACTAATTTTAATTTTAGTATTTCTACTAGGAACTTCTAATTCTATTTCTTCTTGTACATCATAAATTACAAATTTTAGTGATTGTTTTCCTTTGTGATTATTAAACAAGGTATTGAAATTCTTTATTGATTTTTCATGAACATCTTCTATGGGTATTTTAATGGTCACTTTTTTACATAAGTCATCCATTACATCATGTAGTAATTTAAATTCAGTGAATTTAAGTCTTGCATCTCCTTCCACACCCTCTTTATTTGTCCATCCTTTTTGAATTGTAGTTCTCACAAATAAGAAAGAATTGGAGACTAAAAAATGTTTAAACTTTAAGTAATCTTCTCCAAAAATCCGAAACTCAAAACTGTCTAAATAGTCTTCAATAAAGAAAGAAGCCCATCCTTTTCCAGCCTTTGAAACTTTATGTTCAACTTCTGTAATAATACCTGCAAAAACTAAATTAGAGCCTACATACTTTTGTAAATCACTTTTAAAATGACCCACATTTGCATTACAAAATTTTAATTCGTTAGTAAAGTCATCTAATGGATGAGCAGAGATATATATTCCTACAACTTCCTTTTCTTTAGCAAGTTCTTCCATGTTAGCCCAAGCTTCACAGTTTGGAATATCTGGTTCAGGAAATTGTATATCTGAAGCTTCTCCAAATAAAGATACTTGAGCCGAATTTAAGTTTTCTTGATATTTACTTCCATAACGAATTGCTTTCTCAATAAAGGTTTGACCTTTCTCATCTTCAGCAAAATATTGTGCTCTGTGGGTATTCGAAAAAGAATCAAAACCTCCAGCTAATATCAAGCCATCAAAAGCTTTTTTATTGGCTGCTCGTAAATCTATTCTTTTAGTTACATCAAAAATTGATGTAAAATGCCCATGTTCTTTTCTTTCTTTAATAATTGCTTTTACAGCTGAACTACCAACACCTTTTATGGCACCCATTCCAAAACGTACTGCGCCTTGTTTGTTTACAGAGAATTTTAAATAGGATTCATTAATATCTGGACCTAAAACTTCTAAGCCCATAGATTTACATTCTTCCATAAAGAATGAAACAGATTTGATATCATTCATATTGTTAGACAGAACAGATGCCATATATTCTGCAGGGTAATGGGCTTTAAGATAGGCTGTTTGATAGGCTATCCATGCATAACAAGTAGAGTGAGATTTGTTAAAAGCGTAAGATGCAAAAGCTTCCCAATCTTTCCAGATTTTCTCAAGTTTTTCTGATTCATGCCCATTTTCTCTAGCTTGATCGATAAATTTAGGTTTCATTTTTGCTAAGACAGCAGCTTGTTTCTTTCCCATTGCTTTTCTTAAAACATCGGCTTCACCTTTTGTGAAGTTGGCAAGTTTTTGAGAGAGTAACATTACCTGTTCTTGATATACAGTAATTCCATAGGTTTCAGCTAAATACTCTTCCATTGCAGGGAGATCATATTGAATATCTTCCTTCCCATGCTTCCTGTTAATAAAAGATGGAATATATTCCATTGGCCCTGGTCTGTATAATGCATTCATCGCAATTAAATCTCCAAAAACAGTAGGTTTAAGAGCGCGCATATGTTTTTGCATACCGGGTGATTCATATTGGAATATTCCAATGGTTTCACCTCGTTGAAATAATTCATAGGTTTTTACATCATCTAGCGGGAAATTTTCTGGATCTAATTGAACCCCATGTCTTGCTTTTACAATTTTTACAGTATCTTTTATTAGGGTTAGAGTTTTTAATCCTAAAAAGTCCATTTTTAATAACCCTGCGCTTTCTACAACAGAATTATCAAACTGAGTAACATACATGTCTGAATCTTTTGCTAAAGCTACTGGGACAAAATCGGTAATGTCTGAAGGAGTGATGATAACTCCGCAAGCATGAATTCCTGTATTTCTGACAGAGCCCTCAAGAATAGCTGCTTTGTTAATGGTTTCAGATTCTATTCCGTCTCCTTCTGACAAGGCTATTAATTCGTTAACCATGTCTTTTTCTTCAGAACGTAATGCAGCAATTTTTCCTTTGCTCTTTTCATCTGTTCCAAAAATATTTTTTAGTTTAACGTTTGGAATTAATTTGGCAATTCTGTCTGCCTCAAACAGAGGTAAATCAAGTACTCTTGCTGTATCACGAATGGAGGATTTTGCGGCCATGGTTCCATAGGTGATTATTTGAGCAACCTGATTAGCTCCATATTTATTAATTACATAGTCCATCACACGACCTCTTCCTTCATCATCAAAATCTATATCAATATCGGGCATAGATACACGTTCTGGATTAAGAAAACGCTCAAACAGTAAATTGTATTTAATGGGGTCTATATTGGTAATCCAAAGACAATAAGCCACTACAGAACCAGCTGCAGAACCACGCCCGGGACCCACAGAAACATCCATGTTCCTAGCTTCTCTAATAAAGTCCTCTACAATCAAGAAATACCCTGGATATCCAGTATTTTCAATAACTTCTAATTCAAAATCTAAGCGTTCTTTAATAGCTTCTGTAATCTCTCCATAGCGTTTTTTTGCACCAATAAAAGTGATGTGCTTTAGATAATTATTTTCTCCTCTTTTTCCACCGTCTTCTAGGTCTTCTTTAGACTGAAATTCAGCTGGAATATCAAATTCTGGTAGAAGAACATCTCTAGCTAGCGAAAAAACTTCAATCTTGTCTACAATTTCCTGAATGTTAGATATTGCCTCAGGAATGTCTGCAAATAATTCTTTCATTTCATCACTAGACTTAAAATAATATTCGTCATTAGGCAGCCCATATCTATATCCTCTTCCTTTTCCTTTTGGAGTAGCTTGTTTTTCTCCATCTTTCACACACAATAAAATGTCATGTGCGTTTGCATCTTCTTTGTTTAAATAAAATATATTATTTGTTGCAACTACTTTAACCTCATGATTTTTAGCAAATTTTAGAAGTGTTTCATTCACAATACGTTCATCCTCTTGATTGTGTCGCATCAATTCTATGTAGAGATCGTCACCAAATTCTTGTTTCCACCAGATGAGAGCATCTTCTGCCTGTTTTTCTCCTATATTTAATATTTTATTTGGAACTTCTCCATAAGTATTTCCAGTTAATACGATAACATCTTCTTTGTATTGCTCAATAATTTTACGATCTATTCTGGGAACATAATAGAATCCATTGATAAATGCTATGGAAGACATTTTTGCAAGATTATGATACCCTTTTTTGGTTTTTGCTAGTAAGACAATTTGATATCCATTATCTTTTCTTTTTTTATCTAAATGATCCTCACAAACATTAAATTCACATCCAAGGATTGGCTTTAAAATTGTTTCATTTGGAGTTTCTCCATTTTCTTCAGAAATCTCATTTTTAGCAAATGCTTGTTTGTTGTGTTTTAAAATGGCGCTTACAAAATGAAAAGAAGCCATCATGTTTCCGGTATCAGTTAATGCAATTGCAGACATATTGTCTTTGGCTGCAGCTTTTACGATATTTCCAATTTGGATAGTAGATTGTAGAACTGAAAACTGAGTATGATTGTGAAGGTGGGCAAATTGAACATTTTCTAACTGAGATAGCCCAGCTGATGTATTAGTAGTTGCTTTATTCTCTTTTATAGAAGCTAAACGTTTTCTAATTTTTTCACTTTCCTTCTTGAGATTGATGTGCTTTAAGCCTATTACTTCAATAGGTTTTGGATTGGCTTCTGAAAAGCTTCTAAAATAATCTTCATCAGCATCTAATTTTTCTTTTGAAAATTCTCTCAAACGAATTAATTCTAAGAAACATCTAGTTGTAGCTTCAACATCTGCAGTGGCATTATGAGCATCTCCAAAATTTACACCAAATAAATGATTGTGTAATTCTGTTAAGGTAGGGAGTTTAAACTTCCCTCCTCGTCCTCCAGGAATTTGACATAATTGTGCGGTATGCTCAGTACAAGTGTCTAGAACCGGTAATTTGTTTAGGTTGTTTGATATTTCCAAACGATGAAATTCACAACCCATAATATTTAAATCAAAATTCACATTTTGGCCAACAATAAAAGTGGTTTTTTGTAAAACTTCGTTAAATAATATTAAACATTCCTTTAAAGAAATTCCTTGTTCTTGAGCTAAATCTGTAGAAATACCATGTATTTGTTCTGCATCGTAAGGAATATTAAATCCTTCAGGTTGTAGTAGGAAATTATTATGCTCTACTATTTTTCCCATACTATCATGAAGCTGCCATGCTATCTGTATGCATCTTGGCCAATTGTCAGTGTTAGTAATAGGAGCATTCCAGCTCTTTGGTAACCCAGTGGTTTCCGTGTCAAAAATCAAGTACATAGTTGCGGATTTCTTGCTTAGAAATTAGTAGAATAAAAATAGTGAAAAGAGATAGAAAAACACTCTAAGAGTTATTTGGTTTTATTAACAATTAAGGGCTGTTAATAAACGCTATAGTTTTTTCTACTACAAACTTAAAATCTTCAGGGAGCTTTGTTTTTGTCCAAGGTTGTGAAGCACCAAAAACATGATTAGATTCCGGCACAACAATTAGTTTACTTAATGTATTCCATTTGTGTAGATTTTGTGCATGAAGAAAAGGTACAGATAAATCGTTATCTCCATGAATTATTAGATGTGGGATACTCATTTTTTTTACTGCATTCTCAACACATAAGCGTTTTTTATTTTTTATAAAATTATAGTAAAATTGAAGGTAATGTGGCATTTTTTGTTTTGTTCTTCCATTTAAAACATACAAGACTCCATCCTCTTTCCATTTATCTAATTCGGTACTCTCGTGAAACATAGTTCTATCAAGATCAGATACTGCAGCCCATGTAACTAATTTTTTTATTTTTTTATTTTCTACTGCCTTTATAATAGCTATTGCACCACCTCTAGAGTGACCAATTAGCGTAATATTATTGGTATCTATTTCGTTTTTAAATTCTACAGTAGTACAAATCCAGTCAATTATACTTTCCAAATCATCTAATTCTTTTGTGTAGTTATTGTTTCCAAAGGCATCTAAATCAGGAAAATCAATGGGTTGATCTAGAGTACAGCCATTATGAGAAAAATTAAATTTCACCAAAGCCAACCCAGCTTTTAAAAAGTTGGAAGACATCAAGTCAAATGCTCCCCAATCTTTATAGCCTTTGTATCCGTGACAAAAGATAACCAATGGTTTTTGTTTATTATTTTTATTAAAATACAAATCTGTAATAATGGATTTGGTGTGTTTACCTTTAATTGGAAAGTTTTTTAGAATTCTCATAAAGTATATAAAAATAATTAAAGTTTATAATACCAAGTATTTTTTTGTAACAAATATGTAAATTAGACGTCTAAACATAGTATAAATTAAAAAAACTTTAAAATGAAAAAAATTTTATTATTAGTATTAACCATTTCGGCAAGTATTTCTGTTAACTCTCAAACAGCTGAAGAAATTATAGCAAATTATTTTGAAAATACAGGAGGTATTGAAAACTGGGCAAAGATAGAGGGAATTAAGATGAGTGCAAAAGTTAACCAAGGAGGAATGGAGATTCCATTGGAAATTACTCAGTTGAAAAATGGGAATCAAATGACAGTAATTAATTTTCAGGGTATAGAGCTTAAACAAGGGGTTTTTGATGGTGAGGTATTGTGGAGTACTAATTTTCAAACACAAAAAGCCGAAAAAAGTGATCAAGAGTCTACAGATAATATGAAGCTTCAAGCACAAGATTTTCCTGATGCTTTTTACAATTATAAAGAGAAAGGATATACATTAGAGTTGTTAGGTAAAGAAGATTTAGAAGGAACAGAAACCTTTAAAATTAAATTGACTAAAAAACCGATGACTGTAGACGGTAAAGAGGTAGAAAATTCAAGTATCTATTTTTTTGATGCTGAAAATTTTGTTCCTATTGTTGTACATTCTGAAATTAGAATGGGGCCTGGTAAAGGTATGATATCAGAAATAAAACTAAGCGATTATCAAGAAGTTGAAGGAATGTATTTCCCGTTTTCTATGACTCAAGGAGTTAAAGATGGAGGAGGCCAGCCTATTACAATGGATAAAATTGAATTAAACCCAACTGTAGATCCTAGTGCTTTTAAATTTCCAGAAGAAATTACTGAAGAAGGAAATAAAAAATAAATACATGATTAAGAAAAAGAAGCCTATATGAAATTATTTAGGCTTTTTTTTTACCAACCAATCACAAAAATTTAGAAATATGAAAAAACTAATAATCTTAGTTTTGGGAATGGCTTTGATGCCTTTTAGCAGTGGCGCTCAAAACTCATCTTCCATTAATTTGAAAAATTTATTTGGAGATTTAAGAGCACGACATATAGGACCTGCTTTAATGAGTGGTCGAATAAATGATATGGAAGTTCACCCTACTAATAATCAAATTATTTACGCTGGAACAGCGGGTGGAGGTGTATGGAAATCGAATGATGCAGGGACTACTTTTAATCCAATATTTGATGATCACAGCCAATCTATTGGAGCTGTGACAATAGACCCTAATGATCCTGATAATGTAATTTACGTTGGAACAGGTGAAACATGGACAAGAAATAGTGTCTCGTACGGAGACGGTTTATATAAATCAATAGATGGTGGTTCTAATTGGAAAAAACTTGGTTTTGATAAATCAGAACGTATTGCAAATATTATTGTAAATCCAAAAAACTCAAAAGAAGTGTATGTGGCAGTTCTGGGTGCCCTTTGGTCAGATAGTGACGAGCGTGGTGTATATAAATCTTCTGATGCTGGAGAAACTTGGGAAAAGATATTGTATATAGATGAGAAAACAGGAGCCGCGGATATGACTATGGATCCAAAAAATCCTTCTATTCTTTATGCTTCAATGTGGGAGTTCAGAAGAACAGCTTGGTCTTTTTCCTCTGGTGGAGAGAATAGTGCATTGTATAAATCTATAGATGCAGGAAAAACTTGGAATAAAATTCATAACGGATTTCCCGATGGGCAATTAGGTAGATTGGCTATTGCGGTAGCTCCATCAGATGCTAATATTTTATACACAGTAATTGAAGCAGAAGACCCAAAACAAAAAGGATTGTACAGAAGTGATGATGCAGGAGCTAATTGGAAACAATTAAATAATGATTTTGGAATTACGGTTCGTCCATTTTATTTTTCAAGAATTACTGTAGATCCTAGAAATCCTGATGTTGTTGTTAAAGGTGGTCTTTTTGGTTCAATCTCTAAGGATGGTGGTAAAACATTTAAATCGTTAGGTAATATGCATAGCGATATCCATGATGTAGTATTCGATATTCATGATTCTGACAGAATTTACGCAGGAACAGATGGAGGTGTATATCGTTCTTGGAATGGAGGTGTAACTATGGAAATTGTGGAAAATTTACCTTTATCACAGTTTTATCAAATAAGTGTTGATGACGCAGAACCTTACAATATTTATGGAGGACTTCAAGATAACGGTTCTTGGTATGGGCCCTCCTCATCGAGCGGAGGAATTAATGCAGGTGATTGGAAATCAATTGGAGCTGGTGATGGTTTTAGAGTATTAAAACACCCAACAAAAAATATTATTTATTCAGAAATGCAAGGTGCAGAGAATGTTTGGAGATATGATGTTGATAATAAATTAGTTAAAACAATTCAACCTCTTGAGCTAGCAGGGTATGAAGATTTACGATTTAACTGGAATGCCCCTATGGCTATTAGTATTCATCAACCTGATCGTTTTTACATGGGGAGTCAGTTTCTTCACAAATCTGAAGATATGGGAGATACTTGGGAAATAATTTCTCCTGATTTATCTACTAATGATGGAACTAAACAACAACAGGCAGATTCTGGAGGGTTATCTATGGATAATTCTGGAGCAGAAAACCACACAACAATTTTTACAATAGCAGAATCTCCCGTAGATGAGAATGTTATATGGGTAGGTACAGATGATGGAAATGTTCAAGTGACAAAAGATGGTGGGAAAAACTGGCAAAATGTTGTAAGTAATATTAAAGGACTACCAAGTAATACTTGGACCTATCATATAGAGGCAAGTGTTCACGGGAAAGGAATAGCATATGCTGTTTTTGATGGTCACAATAGTGGTGATATGCAACCCTATGTTTACAAAACATCAGATTTTGGAATGACTTGGTCTAATATAATTACAGACAATGTTATAGGCACCTCTAGAAACATTCAAGAAGATTATGAAAATGAAAATTTATTATTTTTAGGAACTGAATTCGGATTATATATTACTGCTGATGGAGGTAATCATTGGGAGAAATTTACAAAAAATGTACCACCAGTAGCCGTTCATTTTATTGATCTTCAAAAACAAACAAATGATTTGGTTCTTGGAACACACGGAAGAGGTATCATTATCATTGATGATATTTCACCCTTACGTGAAATCACTACTGAGGCTTTAAAAGCTAAACTTCACTTTTTTAGCTCTAAACCGATGAAGTTATCTGATGAAAGTGGATTTTCAGGTAGTTTCGGAGCTGAAACCCAATTTGTTGGAGAAAATGCAAACAGATCACCTCAAATAAAATATTTATTACCTAAACGTCACACATTTGGAAAGATGAGTATGGAAATTTTGAATAGTCAAGGAGAGGTTGTTTCTAAATTATCTCCTGGAAAATCTAAAGGAATTAATATTGTAAATTGGTCTGGAAATATGAAACAACCTAAGGTTGCTAAAGGAAAAACCCTTGCATTTGGTGGTTTCACAACCCCAAGAGTCCAGGCAGGTTCATATACAGCAGTTATAACAAAAGGTAAAGCAGCATACGAGCATACCTTTGAAATTGTTTATGATGAGAGATCAGGTTTAACTTCAGCAGATAGAAAAATGAAACATGATATCATTTCTAAGATGTATAAAATGACTGAAGAATTAGCTTACATGGTGTATCAAATTGATGCTTTTATTAAAGCGCCTGAGACAAAAAGCAAACTAAAATTAAAATTAAATGAACTAAAGAAAACTTTAGTCATTACAACTGGAGATAATTATGTTGGTAGTGCTGAACCTGAGTTGAGAGAAAAACTAGCAGATTTATTTAGTAAAATTGTTGGGAGTTATGACAAACCCTCAAATTCTGAATTAGAATTTTTATTTATAGTTGAAAATCGTTATTCAAAAGCAAAAGAAGACTTCAATAAGATTTCAAAAAAAATAAAATCTAAGAAGGATATTAAACTAAAAACTTTTGAAGAATTTACAGAGTAAAATTAAAGCCCCTTTTGGGGCTTTTTTAGTTTATCAACTACCTTTTAATGATATTGTTTAATTAGTTCGTCAATTTCAAAAAACTTCGTACATTTGCGCCCACTTATCACGAGATGGTAAGATTATTAATAATCAAGGTCGAGAACCTTAAAAAATTAAAAAAATGTCAGTAAAAATTAGATTACAAAGACACGGAAAAAAAGGAAAACCTTTTTATTGGATCGTTGCTGCAGATGCAAGAGCAAAGAGAGATGGTCGTTACTTAGAGAAATTAGGAACTTATAATCCTAATACAAACCCAGCAACTGTTAATTTAGATGTTGATGGTACAGTAAAATGGTTACAAGATGGAGCGCAACCAACAGATACTGCAAAAACTATTTTATCTTACAAAGGAGCTATGCTTAAAAATCATTTAGTTGGTGGTGTTAGAAAGGGTGCTTTAACCGAAGAGCAAGCTGAAGAAAAATTTCAAGCTTGGTTAGAAGAAAAAGCAGGTAAAGTAGCCTCTAAAGAAGAAAACGTAGCCAAAGTAAAATCAGAAGCAAAAGCAAAAGCCTTAGAAGCAGAAAAAGCTGTGAATGAAGCTAGAGTTGCTGCTGCTGTTGAAGAAGTTGCTGAAGAAGTAGTTGCTGAAGAAGGTGCTCCAGAAGAAGCTGCTCCAGAAGTAGTTGCTGAAGAAGCTGCTCCAGAAGTAGTTGCTGAAGAAGTAGTTGCTGAAGAAGCTGCTCCAGAGGTAGTTGCTCCAGAAGAAGCTGCTGAAGAGAAAAAAGAGGAATCTGCTGAATAAGCAAAATTTTTATCGATATGCGTAAACAAGACTGTTTTTATTTAGGCAATATCGTAAAAAAACATAGTTTTAAAGGAGAAGTCGTTATCAAATTAGATACTGATGAACCTGAATTGTATAAAAATATGGAATCAGTATTTGTCGACCTAGGTGGCAATTTGGTTCCATTTTTTATTAAAAAAAGTTCGTTGAGTAGAGGCACTATGTTACGTGTTCATTTTGAGGATGTAAATAGTGAAGAGGAAGCAGATTTTATAATGAAATCTGGAATTTATCTTCCATTAAGTTTATTGCCTAAGCTAGAAGGGAACCAATTTTATTTTCATGAAATTATTGGGTTTCATGTTATTGATGAAATTCATGGAGATGTTGGTGTTTTAGTTTACATTAATGATAAAGCTGCTCAGCCTATGTTTGAAATAGAGAACGGAGCTGTAGAGATTTTCATTCCAATGATTGATGATTTTATCAAAAAGATAGATAGAGAAAACAAACAAATACACGTAAAAACTCCGGAGGGTTTAGTTGACTTGTATTTGAATTAGAGAGGTGGCCGAGTGGTCGAAGGCGCACGCCTGGAAAGTGTGTATACCTCTCAAGGGTATCGAGGGTTCGAATCCCTTCCTCTCTGCAAAAGAAACTCGCAACGATAGTTGCGGGTTTTTCATTTTTGAATTTATAAAACGTTTACTTTTGAAAATATAATTTATAATGAATAAACCATTTCATTTTAAGAAGTTTTCCATTGATCAAGATAAAACGGCTATGAAAGTAGGTACAGACGCCGTACTTTTAGGAGCTTGGTGTTCATTAGAAACATATCCAGATACTATTTTAGATGTGGGTTCAGGAACTGGTTTAGTGTCTTTGATGATGGCTCAACGTAGTGATGCTGAAACTATTGATGCAGTTGAGATTGACCCTAATGCATATGAACAGAATGTTGCTAATTTTGAAAAATCAGATTGGTCTGATCGCTTATTTTGCTATCATAGCTCTTTTCAAGATTATTCAGAGGAAATGAATGAAGAGGAACAAGAATATGACCTTATTATTTCAAATCCACCATTTTATAATGATAATTTTGAGACTAATAATACATCAAGAAATACAGCCAGATTCACTTCTGCGTTGTCATTTAAGGATTTATTAGAAGGTACATCAAAAATACTCTCAGATTCAGGTGTTTTCACAATTATTATCCCTTTTAAGGAAGAAGTAGTTTTTGTAAGCTTAGCTGGAAAATATAGATTATTTTTAAATAGGGTGTGTAGAGTTAGAGGTACTGAGAATTCAGAAATAAAAAGAAGTATGTTAGAATTTTCTTTTTATCAGAAAGAGGTAAAAGAAACAACTTTAGTGATAGAGAAAGATCGTCATATATACACACAAGACTATGTAAATTTAACTAAGGATTTTTATCTCAAAATGTGATAAACATTAGTTGTATAAAAAACTTATTATCCAGTAACATTTTCTGGATTGTATCCCAAATAAGGAACCTTTTTTTCTTTAAATTCAATACCATATTGCTCTAGCTCTTTTAAAATTGGAGCATATACTTCTTTGGTAATTGGTAACTGTACTCCTGGAGTTGTAATTTCTTTATTAAGTATTTTTAGGGTAGCAATAGCAACAGGTAATCCAACTGTTTTAGCCATTGCTGTAAATGTTTGATTTTCTCCCTTTACAACTAAACTACTTTCTATTTGGTGTTTTTCTCCATTTAGCTCATACCCAAATTTATGATGCATTACAATCATATCTTTTTCATCTTCTTCAAGAGTCCAAGAATCTGATAGTATTTTTTGTAACATTTGAGCTGGTGTAGCATTGCTTAATCCTATTTTTTTTGTTTGACTAAAAAGATCTAACTCTACTAGTTTATCCCAAACAATATCATCTTGGTCAATTTTAAGGTAAGAACGTAATTTCAGTTCTACAGAATCATTAGGAGAATAGGCTAAAAATAAATTCACAAAATCTCGATATGTCATATTTTCAGAACCATCTATGGTATAGCTATCATCTGTCATACCTAATTGAATAAAAATATTCCAAGCTCTTGAAAACCCTACTTTTCTGATGGTACCTCTGTACATGGTGCGAATGTCGTTAAGGCCATAAATACTTCTATATTTTAGAGAATCTCTATTTGCATAAGCTTCAAATTTACCATTGCCATTTAGGGTTAAAAATTCTGTTCTTCTAAATAATTTATGATAAGGGATATATTTATAAGTTCCTTCTTGAATAAACATAGCAGCCCCTCCTTGTCCTGCAAGAACCACATTTCTTGGATTCCAAGTAAATTTATAGTTCCATAAGTTATTATCACTTTCCGGTGCTACTAGACCACCTGTAAAAGACTCAAAAAGTATAATTTCCCCACCAAGATCACTAATTTTATGAATTACCTCCATAGCACTCATATGATCAATACCAGGATCTACCCCAATTTCATTCATAAAGACTAAACCTCTTTTTTCTGCCTCGCTATTTAATTCTTTCATTTCTGGAGAAATATATGAGGCTGTAACCATGTGTTTTTCGAAATGGAGACAATCTTTAGCTACTTCAATATGAAATCTAGCCGGTAGCATAGAAACTACAATGTCAGCTTTTTGTATCTCCTCTCTTCGTTGAGTTTTATTAAAAACATCAAATTCCAATGCAGAAGAGTTCGGATGATTTCTAGCACTAGTCTTTGCGTTCTCCAAAGAAATATCTGCAATGGTAATGTGTAACTTTTCAGCTGTTGATTTTTTTTGTAGGTAGTCTGTTAGGTATGAACAAGATTTTCCAGCTCCAATTACTAGGATGTTTCTCATTGTAGAATTATGTTTATTTTTGGTTGAATAATAAACGAATTTAAAAAAAAATAGACCCATTTAACTTCTTTTTACAATTAGATATGAACAAAAATTTAGCAATAACTTGCATCTTTGGATTGACAGCTATTATACTGGGGGCTTTCACCACACACGGATTACAAGATATATTGACCTCTAAAGAAATGAGTAGTTTAGAAACAGGTATTCGATATCAAATATATCATGTCATTGTGTTATTGTTTGTAAATATGAACTCCTCTTTTTCAAACAAATTAAAAAACGCAGTGAGTTATGTCTTTTTCTCAGGTATAGTTTTGTTTTCCGGATCTATTTATGCGATTTATATTTTTAATTACCCCGTAAAAAGTATTTGGTTTGTGACTCCAATTGGAGGGTTATTATTCGTAATAGGTTGGTTATTAATGGCTTACTTTTTTATTTTCAAAGTAATCAACAAAAAAAGTGAATAAAATAATAACGGACTCTGCCTTTTCTTATAATTATGTTTAATTTTGCTTCAGTTATAAATTAACAATATTATTGATATGATAGATATTAATACGAAATCGATTTCGTTATGTAATCTAGGAATAAATAGTTCAAAAATTCATTATCAACTAACCTCTAATGAATTACATTCAATTATACTTCAAAAAAAACAAGGAAAAGAATCTAATCTTGGAGCCATTGCTATAAATACAGGAGAATTTAGCGGCAGATCACCAAAGGATCGTTTTATAGTTAAAGATGATATTACAAAAAAAGAAGTTTGGTGGGGAGATATTAATATTCCTTTCAGCATAGATAACTTTGATAAGTTATATAATAAGGTAGCTTCATACTTGTCAGAAAAAGAAATTTATGTAAGAGATAGCTATGCTTGTGCAGATCCCAATTATAAGCTAAATATCCGAATAGTAAATGAGTATCCATGGAGTAATATGTTTGCTTACAATATGTTTTTAAGGCCTACAGTTAATGAATTAGCTAATTTTTCTCCTGAATGGACTATCATTAATGCTCCAGGTTTTATGGCTGATGCTACAGTAGATGGAACTAGACAACATAATTTTGCAATATTAAATTTTACTAAAAAAATTGCCTTAATCGGAGGTACTGGATATACTGGAGAGATTAAAAAAGGAATTTTTTCAGCTTTAAACTTCATACTTCCAGTATTTAAAAATACTTTACCAATGCATTGTTCAGCAAATGTTGGGAAAAATGGAGATACGGCTATTTTCTTTGGTTTATCAGGGACAGGAAAAACAACTCTGTCAGCAGATCCCGAAAGAAAATTAATAGGAGATGATGAACATGGTTGGACAAATGAAAATACTGTCTTTAACTTTGAAGGCGGTTGTTACGCAAAAGCAATAGATCTATCAGAAGATAAAGAACCGGAAATTTATCACGCCATTAAAAAAGGCGCAATTTTAGAAAATATTGTGATGAATGATCAAGGGCTAATTGATTTTTCAGATACTTCTGTTACACCTAACACAAGAGTAAGCTATCCTATTGAACACATAGAAAATATTCAACAACCATCTATTGGAAAAAACCCAAAGAACATCTTTTTTCTAACCGCAGACGCCTTTGGTGTACTCCCTCCAATCTCTAAATTAACTCCCAGTCAGGCAGCCTACCATTTTATTTCTGGCTATACAGCAAAAGTTGCAGGAACAGAAGCAGGTGTAACAGAACCTGTTCCAAGTTTTTCAGCATGTTTTGGGGCTCCTTTTATGCCACTTCATCCTACCCGTTATGCAGAAATGTTGAGTAAGAAAATGAAAGAAGCAGGAGTAAATGTTTGGTTGGTCAATACCGGTTGGTCTGGAGGTCAATATGGCGTTGGAAAAAGAATGGCTTTAAAGTATACTAGAGCTATGATTACTGCTGTTTTAAATGGAGAATTAGGAAACTATACGTACGAAGATTACCATATACATTCTGTATTTGGTGTAGCGCAACCAAGAAGATGTCAAGGGGTTCCATCATCTGTTTTAAGCCCCAGAACTACCTGGAATAATGACGATGCATATTATAAAACAGCGTTTAAACTTTCTAATGCCTTCAGGAAAAACTTTAAGCAGTTTGAAGAATTTGCAAATGAAGAAATAAGAAGAGGTGGTCCTCAACGCTACGCTTTTTAAGTAAAAAAATTACATTAAAAAAAAGCATCCATTTCGGATGCTTTTTTTTTAATTTCTTTTGTCTACTTTTAAAATATTTAATTTGAGAAAAACAATAAATAAATCAATTCTCATTCTAGATATAACTTTTTAATTATGATTAAAAATTGGTTTAAGAAATCGGGTCCAGGAACTCTTGTAGCTGCCGCATTTATAGGTCCAGGGACCGTTACCTTGTGCACATTAGCAGGCGTTAATTTTGGTTTTCATTTACTTTGGGCTATGGTATTGTCTATTATAGCTACCATTGTGTTACAAGAAATGGCCTCTCGTTTAGGAATCATATCTCAAAAGGGCTTATCTGAGGTCATTAGATCTGAAATTAAACATCCAATAATCAACAAATTAATACTACTACTTATTTTGTCTGCCATAGTTGTAGGAAACGCTTCCTATGAGGCAGGGAATATAAGTGGAGGTATATTAGGATTAGAAACCATTACAGGAGAATTTAGAATTGTTTTGGGAAACTATTCTCTCAATATACTGAGTTTTGTAGTTGGAATCATTGCCTTTATATTATTATACATAGGGAATTATAAATTTCTGGAAAGAGTATTGGTAATACTTGTATTAATAATGAGTTTATCATTTTTAATTACAGCTTTTTTAACAAAACCTGATATTTTTAATATTTTGAAAGGTGCTCTAATCCCTTCATTTCCAGAAGGTAGTTTATTAACTATACTAGGTTTAGTAGGAACTACTGTTGTACCCTATAATTTGTTTTTACATGCATCTTTAGTCAAAGAAAAATGGAATAATCCTAAAGATTTAAAAGAGGTAAGAAAAGATACAATAGTCTCTATTGCTTTGGGAGGACTTGTTTCAATGGCTATCATTATTTCAGCCTCCTCTATAGGTTTGGGAGAGATTTCAAGTGCAGCAGACTTAGCGAAGAGTTTAGCACCTTTATATGGAGATTTTGCAAGTTATTTTTTAGGGATTGGATTATTTGCTGCAGGAATTACCTCTGCAATTACTGCACCTTTAGCTGCAGCTTATGTAGCCAGAGGATGTTTTGGATGGGAATCTGGTCTAAAATCAAAACAATTTAGAGCTGTCTGGTTTCTAATCTTATTGTTAGGTGTGGTATTTTCATCATTGGGTCTTAAGCCTATAGAGATCATTAAATTTGCACAGGTTGCCAATGGTGTTTTACTTCCGGTAGTAGCAGGAATACTCCTATGGATGGTAAACAAAAAAGTAGTTTTAGGAAAATATGTGAATTCTAAATTCCAAAATATTTTAGGATTTATTATTTTGATTATAACTATTTTTCTTGGGTTAAGAGGGCTAGATAAAGTTTTTGAATTTAATATTTTTTGATGATAGACATTAACTGCGATCTGGGTGAAGGGTTACATAATGAGCATATCATAATGCCACTTATTTCTTCCTGCAATATTTCTTGTGGAGCACACGCAGGTTCCATAGAAATTATAGATAAAGTAATTCAGCTAGCAGTTAAACATAAAGTAAAAATAGGAGCACATCCATCCTTTCCTGATAGACAAAATTTTGGACGTAAAGTTTTGAATATTTCCAATAGTGAACTTCGAAAAAGTTTAGAAAATCAACTTACTATTTTTAAAGATAGAGTTCTGCTCCAAGACGCAACTATTCATCATATAAAACCACATGGTGCTTTGTATAATTTAATTGCTGTAAATCGTGAAAAGGCTTTGGTAGTTATCGCTGCAATTCAACATGTTTTTGAAGCTGTAAAATTATATGTGCCCTATCAATCAAGTATAGAAGAAGTTGCAATCCAGAACGGTTTAGAAATTGTTTATGAAGCTTTTGCAGATAGAAGGTATAATGAAGATTTGAGTTTGGTCTCTAGAACGTTATCCAACTCACTTATTGTAGACAAATATGAGGTGTTGAAGCAAGTACAAAAAATATCAGATAAACAATTGGTAACTACAGTAAACTTAAATGAAAAAGAGATTAAAGCCTCCACTTTTTGTGTTCACGGAGATACTAAAAATGCCATAGAAATATTGCAGTATTTACACAAACATATCCATACGAAGTAATTGAGGTTTCAACTCACATATAAGCTTTTTGGAAGGTCAGCAATTTTAGTAGAATGGCCTGCAGACATTTCACAAGAGATTATTCAAGATATTATTTCTTTTGAGGGACAGGTCAAAGAAATAGATGCTATTTTAGATACAATTATTGCTTATAATTCTCTGCTTATTAGGTATCAAAATCCAATTGTAGATAAAGAACTTACTATTAGTCAACTTAAAAATAAATATACAGCGTCATCCTATGTGATTAAACAAAATCAATTTTTATGGGAAATCCCTGTTTGTTATGATGCTTCTTTTGGGATTGACCTAGAGGAAATTGCCAATAAAAAAAAATGTAGTGTTACAGATATTATTAGATTGCATACAGAAACAGATTACATAGTTTATTTTATTGGTTTTCAACCAGGATTTCTTTATATGGGAGGGCTGCATCAAAACCTTCATGTTCCAAGGAAATCCAACCCAAGAGTTCGAGTAGACAAAGGATCTGTGGGTATAGGTGGTGCTCAGACTGGAGTTTATCCTCAAAATAGTTCTGGGGGTTGGAATATCATTGGAAAGTCTCCTCTAAATTTTTTCAATATAAAGGCTACAAATCCCTGTTTTGCTAAATCAGGTGATCGCATTCAATTTGTTGCTGTAGATATTCATACTTTTTATCAAATAGAAAGAGAGGTCATAAATCAAGAATTTATCATTAAAAAAAGACTGTTGTGATAGTAATTTTACATCCTGGAATTTATTGCTCTATTCAAGACCAAGGTCGGTTTGGTCATACAAAGATGGGTGTTCCACAAGCTGGATATGCGGATACTTATGCTGCAAAAATGGCTAATGCCTTATTGAAAAATTATGATAAAGATGCCCTTATAGAAATTACTTTTGGACAAGGTAAGTTTAAATTTACATCCGATACCTATATCTGTTTAACTGGAGCTGATTTTTCTCCAAAATTAAATGGGAAATTAATAAAAATGCAATCAGTTTACCCTATTAAAAAAGATTCAGTTTTATCATTTGGTAAACGAGTTTATGGAGCTAGAGTTTATTTGTCTGTTCAAGGAGGAATTCAAACTGAAAAAGTTTATGGTAGCCGAAGTTATTTTGAGGGAATAACTCAGCAAAAATTTGATAAAGGAGCCATATTGCCTATTCTTCCAATCCAAAAGGATTCAGATAATAGTTTCTCTAGAGTTCGAGTAAGTGAAAAGCATTTTACAACCATGTATTTACCATGTTTTAAAGGACCAGAGTTTTCCAAACTCAATAAAGAACAGCAGCGTAAATTATTTATCCCTTTCTCAATATCAGATGATAATAATAGGGTAGGATATCGACTAAAAGAATCTTTAGAAAATAACTTATCTTCAATACTTACATCGGCAGTCTTGCCAGGAACAGTCCAACTCACTCCGTCTGGAAAATGCATTATTTTAATGCAAGATTGCCAAGTTACAGGAGGTTATCCAAGAATTCTTCAATTATCTGAAATAGCTATAGCTAGAGTCAGTCAAAAAATAACTGGTGATAAAATACAGTTTGTACTAGAGGACCACTTATAATCTAATACATAAAAAAATAGTATTTATTTCACATTAAGAGCTCCAATTTCGTTGTTCCACAATAATTTATTATAAGCTGGAATTATATTTTGTATCAGTTCCTCTGACCTGTTTTTTAACTCAATCCACTCCTTATTTAGTTCTTCAAGTCTGTTTTTTGAGGCTGAATTTACTCTAGGGATACTGCTGTCATTCTGATTCATAAGAAAGATATATTCTGCAGTAAATTTATTTGGAAAATTTTCCACATCGTCATAAGCTTTAGATTTTCGTTGAACCATATCTTCATCCCAAGATTTTAGTTGTTGAATTATAGTTTCTCCCTTAGATTTTAAGCCCATATATTTTTGTTCTTCAGGTAATTTCTTGATAATCTCAATTAATTGATTTTGAATCTTTTTCAATTGATTCACTCTGGTGTGCATATCTGTTAGATTTGCCTCAGTTATCATCTTAAATTGATGAGTTTCTTCATACTCTTTTTTAGTAATATCGTATAACGGATTTGGCAATATGCTAAATGATACTTCAGATATTTTATTTTCTTGTTTTAATATAGCTGAATATAAATTAGGCATTGCTTTATGTCCTCTGTAAGACCCTTCTATGTATGCGGTTGGTATTCCTGGTAAGCTAGGGTGTCTCATATCCCATACAAATCGATTAAGTCCAACTTTATTTGCTAAAATTGGTTCAGGTGATGGCCCACCTGGATATCTCAGATAATTTGGGTTTGCTTTTGAGCTTATAGTTCTTACCGTATTACCACTTTCATCTTTTATTTCTAGAGATAACTCTTTATTTTTTAGATCATCTGGTATGTAGTAATAAAATACAATTCCATTTGCAGGGTTTACACCTTTTGAATCGTTAGCTCCTGAAAAGCTATTAGATGAGTAGTTTAATTGACTACTCCAGTTCCCTATTATGGCATCCTCTGGTGTAAATAATTTAAAAGTTGTTTTGTTTCCTTCAAACTGTCTTAGTAAACCTAGATCATCTAATATCCAAAAAGATCTTCCCATAGTGGCAACAGTTATATCGTCATGACTAATTTTTAAATCTGAGATTGGAGTTATTGGTAAGTTTAATTGAAAGGATTTCCATATTTTCCCTCCATTCCATGAAATATACATGCCTAATTCTGTTCCAGCAAAAAGTAGGTCTTTTCGTTGAGTATCCTCTCTTACCACTCTAGTATATGCACCTAAAGGGATTCCAGAACTGATATTAACCCAAGATTTTCCATAGTTAGTAGTTTTGTATATAGCAGGGGTATAATCGTTAAATTTATATCGAGTGGTGGCTATATAAGCAGTTCCTTTATCATGTGGAGACACCTCAATTGAATTAATTAAGGTTTCAGGCAGGTTTTTAGGGGTTACATTCTCCCAAGTTGTTCCTCCATTTTTAGTTAATTGCAGAACCCCATCATCTGTTGCAGCCCAGAGAACTCCCTGTTCGTGAGGTGACTCAATTACATAAGATAAAGTACCGTAATTTTCTGCTCCAACAGCTTCATTTGTGTAAGGGCCCCCTCCTTTACCTTGTTTCTCTTTTTCGTTATTTGATAAATCAGTGGATACTTCAGACCAATTTTTACCGTTATCTGAGGTTTTTAGCAACAATTGTGCTCCATGATAAAAAGTATTTTTTTCATGTTGAGACCAAATAATTGGGGCATTCCAGTTGTATCGGTATTTCATATCCTTTGAGTCTCTTCCTAAATATTGGATAGGAGCCGCCATAATCTGAGTACTAGCTTTGGCTTTTGTATCCAAAATTTCGATGGTTCCTAGATAACTTCCTCCCAAAACATATCTTGGATTATCTGGGTTAAAAGCTAAAAAGGCACTTTCACCTCCTGCAGATGCAGACCAATTTTGTTCATTTATACCACCACTTCCTAATGCTAGACTACTTATTTTTACTGAAGAATTATCCTGTTGTCCACCATAAATATTGTATGGAAATAGATTATCTGTATTTATTCTGTAAAATTGAGCAGTGGCCATTCGATTCTGAGGAGACCATGACTTTCCGTAATTATAAGATACAGCAGCGCCACCATCATTGGCAATAATCATATTTTTATTATTGGTTGGATTAATCCAAAGATCATGATAATCTCCATGAGTACCTGTAATTCTAGACCAATTTTTACCACCATCAATTGAGCGTTGCGCACTTGCATTGAGTACATATACCTTTTCCTCGTCTGTAGGATCTATAAACAACTCAATATAGTACCATGCTCTTTGAATTAAACTATGATCAGATGAAATTTTAAACCAATTCTTTCCTGCATTATTAGACACAAACAACCCACCCAATTCTTTATTGGAATCACTTTCAACTAAAGCATACACTTTTTCAGAATTTGAACGGCTAACTGCTATGGCCATTTTACCCTTCTCTTTTGGTAAACCATTGTGTATTTGATTCCATGTAACTCCTCCGTCAGTAGTTTTGTAAAGACCACTCCCTGGACCTCCGCTAATAACTTTCCAAGGTAATCTTTGATGTTCCCACATGGCTGCATACATCACCAATGGATTGTTGTAATCCATTGATAATTCTGAACATCCAGTCAAATTATTTACATAAAGTATTTTATTCCAAGTTATACCGCCATCAACTGATTTAAATATTCCTCGTTCTTTATTTGGACCATATAATGCACCTTGTGCAGCCACAAAAACAATATTTGGATTTTTAGGATGAATTACCACTCTAGAGATATGTTGGGTATTTTTTAAACCTATGTTTTTCCATGTTTTTCCTGCGTCAGTAGATTTATACACACCATCTCCGTAGGATGTCATCACCGCTCTTGGTGCATGTTCTCCCATTCCTACATAAATGATATTTGGATCACTTTCTGATACTGCAACCGCACCAATTGAACTTGTCTTAAAATAACCATCAGAAATATTTTTCCAAAGTTGACCACCATCTTCAGTTTTCCATAATCCTCCACCTGTATTCCCCATGTAATATGTCATTGGGTCACTCACTACACCTGATGCTGCAACAGACCTCCCACCTCTAAAAGGGCCAATATTTCGATACTTGACCGAAGAGAATACAGAATCAATAGATTGAGCAAAAGTTGTTGAGATTATAAGAAGAAATAGAAAAGAAAAACTTGTTTTTTTCATATAAATTGAGATTAAAAAATTAATGTTCTAGTCTATCAAATTTAATAAAAATAATAATTCCCCATCTAAAATTAAATTGAAAATAATTTAATCTAAAAAAAAGCACAAGAATAAGTTCTTGTGCTTTTAGAAAAATTAATCTCAGGGGATAAATTTTAGTAGTTTATAGTATATTTTTTATGATATCATGCTTGCTATAGCGAGTGTGTTATTCCATAGAAAGTAATTAGCGGGACTATTAGATTATTACTCTTAATTTAAAAGCAAAATAACTGATTATTACTTTTTAATTACATTTAATTTAGTTCAAAAAGTATTGATAAAAGGTCAATTTGATTGGTATTGTTTTGGAGTTTGACCAAATTTCATTTTAAATGCCTGAATAAAATTTGAAAGTGTTTCATACCCTACTTCTAGAAAAATATCCGAGGGACGGACAGCTTTGTTTTTAAGAAGAAAAGCAGCATGTTTTAGCCTTTTTTCTTGAAACCATTTACTAGGAGAACTTTTGAAATATTTTTTAAATTCTCGCTTAAACTTAGACTCACTCATATTACATAAAAAAGAAAGTTCTTTAATAGTTAATTTATTTAAATGATTAGTTTCAATAGTTTGAATAAATTTTTGGTTATGATTTATATTACTATTAATGATTGAATATAAAAAATCTACACCTCTTATTTCTATCAAGTATAGCATTATTTCCTCAAATTTAGCGTCTAAAATACGAGATTGAAATTCTTTTGGAAGTTCAGAAAGGTCTAAAAGACTTTCTGCAAATTTTTTAATAAATGAATCATAGCTGAATGAATAGGTGGAGTAGTAAGTTTTTGATTCGGGTGGATTTAATTCATATTTTCTTATAAATTTTAATACATCGTCATTTGAGAAAAATAATAAAATACTTCTGTAATATTCTTTTACATCGGAAAGCTTTTCTGTCATTAGACAATTTCCAGACTTCATTAACAGAAATTGATCGTTATTTATAGTGAAAGTTGAATCATCAAAGAAAACTTTTTTTGTTCCTTCTTGCAGAAAGCTAAAAGTATTTTTATTAAGTAAAACTTGTTGTTTAGATATTTCTTCCGTCGTCTTATAATTGTATATTTTAAGGGATAGCTTAGAAGTTATAGCTAATTCATCGGGGAGGGTAATTGTATTCATTTTTAATTGATGTTTTTTAGACTATCAATCAGATAAGGCCTCAGTTTACTTAATTACTATAATTAATGAGTAGATAGGATAATTTATTAGGTAATTGAGGGATTAAATATTTGATAGAATGAGGGGTTAATATTTACTGGTAACTAAATTAGTAAAAATAAATCATAAAAAAACACCCTGTTGGGTGCTTTTTTAATATGTGTAAAAAACTAGAAATCTAGCTTTCTTTTTTTACTCTAATTTTTACCATTTTCATGGTTTCTCCTTTAGAAGCATCAATTTTAAAGTGTGGTTTTCCGTGAACACCTTCACCTTTTAAAGTTTCAATTTTATTTTCAACCTCTTCTAAAGTTCCTTCAATGATTTCATTTTTAGTAGATTCAACACCATCAACTACATAGGTCGTAGTAATAGTAGCTGTAGCCATTTCGTTAGCATCTGCGTCCACAGTTACCTCTAAATGAAGTTCTTTATTTACTTCCTTATTTGCATGTTTTTCAACAGCATGTCCACCTAAGATAGGAGCTATCACCAACCCAATCAAACAAGTTAATTTAATTAGAATATTCATAGACGGCCCAGAAGTATCTTTAAAAGGATCTCCAACTGTATCTCCAGTTACCGCAGCTTTGTGAGCTTCAGAGCCTTTATAAGTCATTTCTCCATTTATCATTACTCCTGCTTCAAAAGATTTCTTAGCGTTATCCCAAGCACCTCCAGCATTGTTTTGAAAGATTGCCCATAAAACACCAGATACAGTAACACCAGCCATATAACCACCCAACATTTCTGCGATTGCTAAATTGTCCATGCCAAATAACATTGGAACAAAAGCGATTACTAAAGGAAAACCGATTGTTAATAAACCAGGTAACATCATTTCTCTTAAAGAAGCTTCCGTAGAAATTGCCACACATTTGTCATATTCTGGTTTTCCAGTACCTTCCATAATTCCAGGAATATCTCTAAACTGACGTCTCACTTCATTAACCATTTCCATGGCAGCTTTACCTACAGCATTCATTGCCAAAGCAGAGAATACTACGGGTACCATTCCACCCACAAACAACATCGCTAAAACAGGTGCTTTAAAAATATTAATTCCATCAATTCCTGTAAAGGTTACATAGGCAGCAAATAAAGCCAGGGATGTTAAGGCAGCAGAGGCAATGGCAAACCCTTTTCCAGTTGCAGCTGTTGTATTACCTACAGAGTCTAAAATATCTGTACGTTCTCTTACAATAGGGTCTTGTTCACTCATCTCTGCAATACCACCTGCGTTATCAGAAATAGGTCCGAATGCATCAATAGCTAATTGCATCGCTGTTGTTGCCATCATAGCAGAAGCAGCTAAAGCTACTCCGTAGAATCCTGCAAAAGCATACGATGCCCAAATTGCAGCAGCGAATAATAATACTGAAGGGAAAGTAGAAATCATACCGGTTGCTAAACCAGCGATAATGTTTGTTCCAGCACCTGTACTAGATTGTTGAACGATTTTTAAGATTGGAGATTTTCCAAGTCCGGTATAATATTCAGTTACAGAAGAAATTACTGCACCAACCACTAAACCAACTAAAGTGGCAAAGAATACACTCATGCTAGATACCTCTTTTAGTCCTTCACCAAAGAATTCCATATTCATAGTTTCAGGAAGCATAAACATACACAACACATAACATGAAAAAGCAACTAGTACAATTGAAGTCCAGTTTCCTATGTTTAAAGCGCCCATTACTTGAGCTTCTTTTGCTGTATTATCTTTGATTTTTACCAACATGGTTCCTATAATAGAAATGATGATACCTGCACCAGCAATTGCCATTGGTAATAAGATAGGTCCAATTCCTCCAAAATCATCAGAGATACTTCCGCCCATATCTTTAATTACATAGTTTCCTAGAACCATTGCAGCTAAAACCGTTGCAACATAAGAACCAAATAAATCGGCACCCATTCCGGCAACATCTCCTACATTATCTCCAACGTTATCAGCAATAGTTGCTGGATTTCTTGGATCATCTTCAGGAATTCCTGCTTCAACTTTACCCACTAAATCAGCTCCAACATCGGCAGCTTTTGTATAGATACCACCACCAACTCTTGCAAACAATGCAATAGATTCAGCTCCTAAAGAGAATCCTGCAAGTGTTTCTAAAACAATGGTCATGTCCATTGTATTTGTCCATTCGCTTCCCATAAAGAACCAAAAGAAAAATATAAAGAATGATGTTAATCCTAACACAGCCAAACCTGCAACACCTAATCCCATAACAGTTCCTCCACCAAATGAAATTTTAAGTGCATTTGGTAAGCTAGTACGTGCTGCTTGAGTTGTTCTTACATTTGTTTTTGTAGCTATTTTCATTCCAATATTTCCAGCATAAGCAGAAAATATAGCTCCAAAAATAAAGGCAACAACTATTAGCCAATGTGTAGTTGGCACAACAAAAGATACCACTGTTAGTAAGACACTAACTATTAATACAAAGATTGCAAGAAGTTTATATTCTGCATTTAAAAATGCTAGTGCTCCTTCATAAATATGATCTGAAATTTCTTTCATCTTTCCGTCACCAGCATCTTGTTTCATTACCCATTTTTGCTTGACTATCATGTAGACTAGTCCTAAAAGCGCCAAAGCTATTGGCATGTAAATCATCATTGATTCCATATTATTTTTTATTTTAATAAATTGCTCGGCAAAAGTAGTAAAATAGAGCCAAATAGAAAAGCCCTTTGTTCTAGAATATTAAAGGGCTTGAATATAATTTAGAATCGAGTTTTTTTTTGTAAAAAACACTATTTCTTGAGGTTTTTATTTTTTAACTAATTTTTTTGTTGTGAAGATTCCCTTGTTGGAATATATTCTCACCAAATACAGTCCGCTAGATAAGTCTTCTATATTGTATTGAATTGAATTCGTATCGAATTCTTTTAGTTTTTTTCCTAAGAGTGAATATATTTCAACTTTATTCAATTCAATTTGCGAAGAATTATAAATAGAAAACTTGGTTGAACTAGGATTAGGGAATAACTTTAATTTATGAGCAAGGTTAATGTCAATTGTGCTCAATGAGCTACAATTACTTCCAACTTCATAAGAAAAATATTTAGTTACAGCTAAACCTCCAGCAAATGCAAATTTACAGGCATAACTAATCATTTGTCCTTGAGTAAAACCACTTATCGTTTTAGTAAATACCAAACCTGATGAATTTGTCATAGGAGTTTCTGTAAATGGAGTTTGTTGCCATAAGTATGCGACAACACCATTTTTATCTGTATCTAATAATTCAAAAGTAAAAATTACATCTGTTCCAGAGGTTTCAAAACTATAGTTATAGCCGGTACTGAACTCTCCTTGAGAAGCTTCAGCGTCTGTACCAGAGCATTGGGTGTTTTCGTCTACTGATGTAGTTATTTGAATAACAATGGGATTGTTTTCTGCTTCATTTCCATATAAATCAGACGCTTCTACACTAAATTGATATGTAGTTTCTGGATCTAAATTGTTGATGATTAAAGATTTTTCAGTGCCTGAACTACCTGTTACTGTTGTAGTCTCAGAGCCATAACTTACCTCATATGATATGGTTCCTGAATCATCATTCCCATTTAAAAGTAATTCAATCGTTCTAGAAGTTACGGCTCCCTGAGTTACAGAAAAATTGGTTGGAGCTTCAGTATCATCTTCTTCAGAACAATCATTTCCAACCACATAACTGATGTATTTTGTTACCGCTAGTCCGCCAGCAAAAGCAAATTTACACGCATAGCTTATTGATTCGCCCTGAGTAAGACCAGAAATAGTTTTGGAAAATGTTAATCCAGATACTTCATCCATTTGAGTTTCTTGAAAAGGAGATTCTCTCCACAGATAAGCGACTACTCCTGTTTTATCAGTATCTAATAAAGTGAATGAAATAGTTACGTTAGAACCAATAGTTTCAAAGAGTACCTCATAACCGTTAGAGAATGACCCTTGTTGAGCTTCATTGGATATTTCAGAACAAGAAAGTACTTCTTCAACAGAGATATTTATTACCTGAGATGTTCCTTGATCAGAAGCATCATCAGTGGCAACAGCAGTAATTTGATGTTCACCTATTGCTACATTAGCCCATAGGAAATTAAAAGGTTCTGAGGTGTCTTCTCCTATTTTCTCTGAACCATCATAAAACTCTACCAAGGTTACAGTTCCGTCTAAATCAGTTACTGTTGTAGTGATATTGATATTCGTTTCCTCCTCAAAAGAGGCTCCTTGATTGGGGGATGTAATGGATATTGATGGAGCTGAATTTCCTGTTTCTGAAATAATAACCAATACATCATCAGATGCATTGTAGGTTCCATCACTTACCGTTAACTTTATTTTGTATACACCTTCAGTTAAATTGCTTATTTCAGGCAAGGCTATTGAGCTATCTGAAAAATTAATAGTAGAAGGTCCGTACACTTGTTCCCAATTATAAGTTATGGATTCTCCTTCAGGATCATTACTTAGTGATCCATCTAGTGAAGTTGAGGTTTCAGGTAAAATAACAGTCACATTTTCACCTGCATCAGCAATAGGTGGTGAATAGGGGAGAGCACCAGCATAAGAAAGTGTCATTTCACCAATATTAAATTCTCCCTCATCTATAAATAATCTTAGAACTTGTTCCCCTTGTCTCAATTCTATATTAGTTATATTTTTTGTTGACCATGTATTCCAATCATTAGTCGTTTGCATATTAATTGCAGGACTTATTGTATTCCCATCAACTTCAAAATGAAATGGCCCTCCTCCATTAGAATTTCCTGAGGCATATCGGAAACTCAAATTATACATACCTGCTGTTTCTACATTGATTGAATATTCTAACCATTCACCTGCACTATTCCATCCTACAGTAACGCCCTCGTTGTTTACTGATGCAGCATCAACATATTCATTGGTTCTAAAATCTCCTTCATTAATTTGAGACATGTCTAAATATGAAATATTTTGACCAACTCCTCCTTCAAATTTATCATAAAATCCGGCTTCAATTGTACCTGGTATTTCAAATGATGTTCCAAGGTAGGGGACTTGTTCTCCTACTTGAATAGTCACAATATTAGAGACATTGAAATCATTATTAATATATACTTTAGCATACATTCCATGGATACCCAATGCTAAATCTGTTGCTTCAATTTCATAAGGAGCAGTCGAGTCTTGTCCTATGAGTGTTATTCCATCAAAAAATTCCACATTAGTTATTTCGCTTCCAGTAACCTCAAGTGAGAGTTTTACACTTCCACCGGGAAATGCTTGGTTAAAATTAGTAGATAAAATTCCAGTTGCATCAATATCTCTGCTTGTTGCCATTTGATTAGCTGGTACATCTAGCATAAAGTTATCTGAAAAAATTACAGTAATCGGGTTATCAGAGTAATTGTGAGCTACATATGTGTATTCACCATTATTAGAAAAAGCTGCAGATATAGGATGATTTGCAGTGATTGATGCATCTATAGTTCCCAGAGCATTCATGGAATGCAACCAATGATATGTTTGGGCATCTGAAACACCAAATTTTAGAACTCTGTTTGGATTTGAATCATATAAATCTATAGCAGCTTGTGCATCAGTTAACGAAAGGTATTTCCAATAGGTATCATGCCATAAATTAGGATTTTCTTCATTATTTAAAATGCCTGTATTACTTGTCATTTCATTCCACAATGAAGCTGCGTAGTCTTGATCATGACCCAAGTATAAAGAGCCACCATGAATGGGGTATAATTCTATTCCATAAGATGCAGCGATATCCGTGGTCCAGAAAGTTCCATTGTCAAAAGAATTTCCCCAAACTCTGGATACTAGACTATATTCCTGGGTAAAAGGTGCTGAAGAAGTAGCAAAATTTTGCTGATATATATCAAACCAATACTCTTCCACAGCTGTTTGTTCAGTAGTATAAATATAAATCCCTAAGTCTCTAATTTCATTATTTTCTGTGATACTTCCCCAATGAATTAATGAGGATGCAAACTGCATACTTTCTGAAGTTGATTCTTGATCATTTCCACCAGGAAAGCTTGCAAACCCATTAGCCCAACTGTGCCCAGCATACGGGCTAAAGTTTCTTAAAAAAGGAAAATCTTGATCATCTCTGTCATAAGAGGCAGCATCTCTAATTAATAGATTAATCATACCACCCCATTCGTTTGCCCAACCTGGCTCAAATTGTTCCATAAATGCTGCAGCATGTATAAAGTATCCCCAATGGAAATGATGATCATTAATGTTATTATCTTGGCCGTGTCCAGCAGGATACCCTATCATTGTAGACCAATCATTATTGTAATAAAAAATAAATGCAACTTCTCCAGATTCTGCTTTTAACCAATCTTCAAGTCGTTCTTTTATAGTTGCAATCATGTTATCTCTAGCTTCATAATCTCCGGTTTGATCAGCAATTCTGGCTGTTTGAATCATTCTATTCATCATTTGACCTTCATTGTATGAGTCTGTCCATGATGCTAGGGCATCATTTTCGATTTGTGAAATTTTTTCATCCATTTCAGAGGGACTAAATCCCTCACTGTAATTTGCCAAATAGGGAAGTGTGGGCAAAATTCCTTTAAAAGTATTTTCCACCGTAAAACTATTACCGTTAAGTGTTTTTAAATCTCCTCTTACAGAGTTGTAAGTATATTCATTAGGTGTGTTAGAGTTAGCCGCTAAATTATTCCATTGATGTGGAAGTAATCCCAATAGCATGTTTGTATTAGAACCTTCTTTTACTTCTGTAGTTACTGAGAAAGTTGATGTAATCTTTGCATTAGTTTCATTATAATCCCAAGTAGTTATTGTATTTGTGGGAAAAACATAGGCATATTGTTTATACTGATCAACCAATGAATTTATACCTGAGGTTGTTTCTGGTAACATCGCCATAGACCAATAGTTTTTTCCATTCAATGATGAACTAAAAATATTTCCATTTTGTGTCCAAGTACTTCCGGAAGGAGCATAAAAGACAAAATCTTTTGTATTAGAGGCGTTTTCAATGATAAGAACCTCGTTAGATATTGATGTAGTTCCAGAATTGACTTTTATTTCTACAACATCTGTAGAACCTTTTGTAAAGTATAAAAAAGGCATTCCAATACCAGAAGTTGAACTTAAATTATGAGTTCCATCGTTCCAGTTCATTGTTACTGTCCAGTCTGAATGATCTGATACGGTTGTTTTATTTGAGTTTAATCCCGAAAGACCAACTTCAATTGGAGATGAATCACCAATGACACCCCAAGGAATATGAGTAACAATTAGACCTTCGTTTTTTGTCTTCAAAGTCATGGGATAATTGAATAAATTATCGGCATGATTTTCTTTAATTAACTTAGACCACCAATCATTTGTCGGTACAGGGTTATTAAGAGCATTACCACTTAATTGAGGAGCTCCACTAGGATATTCATTTCGGCCAGCACTATCTGAGCCCGGAAAAGAATTGGTATAGCTTCCACTTCCAACAGTTGTAATTTGAGAATTACTTTCAAGTGAGAAAAAACAAGATATTAAAAATATTATTTTAATAAGAAGTCCTGGATTTAAATTCATTGTATTTTGTTTAATACAAAATTAAATGAATTATTTTTTTTTACTTAAAATTCATCCAATACAAAAACCATACAGAAGTTTAATAAAATGCTGTGTTTATTTTTCATTTTGTTTGTAGCTATGGGAAAATTTGAATTTGCAAACAACTATTTTTAATAAAACTAATACAAATAACTATACAGAAAAATAAAAATTAAAAACAATAGTCGTAAAATATATCTAACCGTATCTAGTTTATTTAAAAAAAACATCGACACAATTGCCGATGAAATTTTTAGTGGATCTCAAATATTTTTATTTATTTAAAACTTCTTTTACAGCTTTTATCACATCCTTGCTATTTGGTATCCAAGCCTCTAGTAAAACTGGAGAATATGGTGCAGGTGTGTCAGCTGTTGTTATTCTTTTTATAGGAGCATCTAAATAATCAAATGCTTCATCTTGTATTCTATAGGTTATTTCTGTAGAAACGCTACCAAAAGGCCAGGCTTCTTCTAAAATTACCAAACGATTGGTTTTTTTAACAGATTCTATAATAGTATCATGATCTAATGGACGAACAGTTCTTAAATCTATAATTTCAACAGAAATCCCTTCTTTAATTAATTCATCCGCAGCCTTATATGCCTCTTTTATTATTTTTCCAAATGAAACAATAGTAATGTCTGCTCCAACTCTTTTGACATCAGCAACCCCTATAGGTATGATGTATTCTCCTTCTGGAATTTCCATTTTATCACCATACATTTGTTCAGATTCCATAAAAATAACTGGATCATCGTCACGTATTGCAGCTTTTAATAATCCTTTTGCATCATATGGGTTAGAAGGAACAATTACTTTTAATCCTGGTGTATTGGCAAACCAATTTTCAAATGCTTGAGAGTGAGTTGCACCAAGTTGACCAGCAGAGCCTGTTGGTCCTCTAAAAACAATAGGACAATTAAATTGACCCGCAGACATTTGTCTGATTTTTGCTGCATTATTAATAATTTGGTCAATACCTACAAGCGCAAAATTAAAGGTCATATATTCAACAATAGGTCTATTTCCATTCATAGCTGAACCAACAGCTATTCCTCCAAAACCCAGTTCCGCAATAGGAGCGTCTATTACTCTTTTTTCACCAAATTCATCTAACATCCCTTTACTTGCCTTATATGCTCCATTATATTCTGCAACCTCTTCACCTATAAGGTAAATAGATTCATCTGTGCGCATTTCTTCACTCATTGCTTCACAAATAGCTTCCCTAAACTGAACTGTTTTCATGTTTTGATTTTCTCTTGGTTATTAACTGAGTACAAAAATAAGTAAAATATGAGTAAAAAAATCTAATTTTTTTTTTAAAAATCGATAACGTTTTCTTTAATCTTTTCTGAGAATTGAAACAAAAATTTTGCAGTAAAACTTATCATTAATTTAAGAAATGTTTTTTCTGATATTTAAAAATTACAATTTTATGCTTAATCTAATCCAGCATGTTGGCAAACTAAACCAAGTAATTCATTTATTCTTTTGTAGCGATGTTGAGATTTGATTATTTTTTCAAAAAAATACTATGCACGCATAGTATTTTAATTATTTGTAGTATCTTCGTATTATCAAAATCAAAATAAAATTTAAATGAAAATATTAGTATGTATTAGCCATGTTCCTGATACCACTTCAAAAATTAATTTTACCGATAACGACACTAATTTTGACACCAATGGTGTGCAATTTGTAATCAATCCGTATGATGAATTTGTATTGACAAGAGCTATGTGGTTTAAAGAGAAACAAGGAGCTGCGGTAACAGTTGTAAATGTTGGGTCTGCTTCAACAGAATCTACATTAAGAAAGGCATTAGCCATAGGAGCAGATAATGCCATTAGAATTAATGCTGAACCAAAAGATGGAATGTCTGTGGCAAAAGAAATTGCTGCTGTAGCAAAAGAGGGAGGGTATGATTTAATTTTAGCAGGTAAAGAATCTAGTGATTATAATGGACAGATGGTTCCGGGTATGATAGCGGCTCTATTAGGGTATAATTTTGTAAACGGATGTGTTCAAATGGATGTAGATGGAACTCGTGTATCAGCCACTAGAGAAATCGACGGTGGAAGTGAATCATTGCAAACAAGTTTACCGCTAGTTGTTGGAGGTCAAAAAGGAATAGTTGAAGAGTCTGATTTACGCATTCCAAATATGAGAGGTATAATGATGGCTCGAAAAAAACCATTAACTGTTTTAGAGTCTTCACATCCTAACAATGCGACAAATTCAGTGTCCTTTGAAAAACCAGCACCTAAAGGAGCTGTTAAACTTGTAGCTGCTGAAAATATTGATGAATTAATCAATTTATTACACAACGAAGCAAAAGTAATTTAATCATAAGAAAAAAAGAAATATGTCAGTTTTAGTATACGCAAGTTCTTCAGACGGAAAATTCAAGAAATCATCATTTGAGGTTGTTTCTTATGGAAAAAAAGTTGCCGAAGAATTAGGAATCAAACTCATAGCATTAACCATTAATGCAAATGATGTTACAGAATTACAAAATTATGGTGCAGATACAATTGTATCTGTAAATAATACAGCATTAAATGAATTTAATGCAAAAGAATATGCTTCTGTTATTCAACAAGTTGCTGAGTCTAAAGCATCAAAAGTTGTTGTTATAGACTCTAGTATTGATGGATTATATGTTGGGCCATTAGTTTCAGTAGCATTAAATGCAGGGTATGCATCTAACGTAGTAGATGCTCCAAGTTCAACAAGTCCTTTTGTAGTAAAAAGGAAAGCTTTTTCAAATAAAGGATTTAATAATACAGAAATTACAACAGAAAATAAAGTAATCGGTTTAGCTAAGAATTCATATGGAATTCATGAAAACCTGGTTGCCGCATCAGTTGAAAATTTTGAAGCTTCTGTTTCTGAGCCAGGAGTAAAATCTACAAGTATAGATAAGGCAATAGGAAAAGTAACCATAGCAGATGCAGATGTAGTAGTTTCTGCTGGTAGAGGTTTGAAAGGACCAGAAAATTGGGGAATGGTTGAGGAGTTAGCAGATGTTTTAGGTGCTGCAACAGCATGTTCTAAACCTGTCTCTGATTTAGGATGGAGGCCACACGGAGAGCATGTTGGACAGACTGGAAAGCCAGTTGCTACTAACTTATATATTGCTATAGGTATATCAGGAGCAATTCAGCATTTAGCAGGAATTAATGCCTCAAAAGTAAAAGTTGTTATCAATACAGACCCAGAAGCTCCATTTTTTAAAGCTGCTGATTACGGAGTAGTTGGAGATGCTTTTGATGTGGTTCCACAATTAATTTCTAAACTCAAAGATTTTAAAGCACAAAACTCATAATTTTTAGTAAATTGTGCCCAAGTAGGGGCTGTCTAATTTTTGGTAGTTTCCAAAAATTAGACAGCTTTTTTATTTATATAAATTCATGAGTTTAATAAAATTAACGATTAAGGGTATATCTTACAGTCAGACGCAAAGCGGAGCTTATGCTTTAGTGTTGAGTGAAATGGAAGGTAAACGAACCCTCCCAATTATAATAGGAGCTTTTGAAGCTCAATCCATAGCCATAGCATTAGAAAAGGAAATTAGACCTCCAAGACCTCTTACACATGACTTGTTTAAAACTTTTTCCGAAAGATTTCATATAACAGTAAAACAAATCATAATTCACAAATTAGTTGACGGAATCTTCTTCTCTAGTTTAGTTTGCGAAAGAGACGGTGTGGAAGAAATTATAGACACTAGAACCTCAGATGCCATTGCCATTGCTATTCGTTTTTTAGCGCCAATTTATACTTACGAAAATATACTTGATAAAGCAGGTATTTATTTGAAAGTGGAAGAAGAGATATCGATAAAGGAAATCCTAGAACCTGAAGCTATTCATGTAAATTTAGAAGAAACAGATTCCACTGAACATCTATCTGATTTTTCAGTTTTCACCATAAAAGAACTCCAACAACAGTTAGATGCCGCTGTTTCAAATGAAGATTATGAGACAGCAGCAAAAGTTAGAGATGAAATTAGTAAACGATCATAAATTATGAAACAATATATTTCTTGTATTCTATTTTTCTTATCAGTAATAACAGTTGCTCAAACAATAGAAAAAGATTGGAAATTTGAATCAATAAAAAATAATAATGGGATTTCCATTCTAGAGATTAACACCAACGACTCTTTTAAATTAGAAGATGGAAAATTCTTTTATTCATTAGCCTCAAAAGATAGTTTAAAAGCCAAAGGAACCTTCAAGCTTCAGAGTAATCTTTTAACTTTTAATTATTCTTCACCAAATGATACTATTCGAAATTACAATATTATTGATCTAACAAATTCTACTTTAATCTTATCTGAAAATGAGACTATATATTCTTTCAGTGCAATTAAAAAAACTAAAGAAATAGCTGTAATTGAAGCTGAAAATAAAATACGTCCAAGCAATGGGTTTTCAATGCATAGTTTATGGAGAGGTGTGCTTGGGATGTTTGTTTTATTAATTATCTCATTCTTATTTAGTGCTAACAGAAGAGCTGTAGATTGGAGAAAGGTAGGAATTGGTTTATCTATTCAATTAATTATAGCTATTGGTGTTTTAAAAGTAAATTTTATTCAATCTATATTTAATTTTATTGGAAGTATTTTTATAGAAATATTAGAATATACCAAAGCAGGTAGTCAATTCTTATTTGCAGGAATGATTAGTGATATGGATAAATTTGGTTATATTTTTGCTTTTCAAGTATTGCCCACCATTATCTTTTTTTCTGCTTTAACATCTTTGTTGTTTTATCTAGGAGTTATTCAGTGGCTAGTTAAAATTTTAGCAAAAGTGTTATCAAAATTTTTAGGGATATCAGGAATGGAGAGCTTATCTGTTGCTGGTAATATTTTTTTAGGTCAAACTGAAGCCCCTTTGTTGATTAAAGCCTATTTAGAAAAAATGAATAAGTCTGAAATGTTGTTGGTGATGGTCGGAGGAATGGCTACTGTTGCTGGTGCTGTTTTAGCAGCTTATATTGGATTTCTAGGAGGTGGTGATAAAGCTTTAGAACTAGTTTTTGCTAAGCATTTATTAGCGGCTTCTGTAATGGCTGCACCTGGTGCCATAGTAATTTCTAAAATTTTATATCCACAAACTCAAAAGGTAAATACAGATGTCACAGTTTCTCAAGATAAAATTGGATCAAATATTTTAGATGCGATTGCAAACGGTACTACAGAGGGTCTAAAATTAGCAGTTAATGTGGGGGCAATGTTATTGGTTTTTGTTGCAGTAATAGCTATGCTTAATGGAGTTTTAGGATTTTTTGGAGGTTTCGATGGTATAGAATATCTTGGATGGGAAATTACTTCCTTGAATGAAATTATTGCAAATAACACTTTATACGAAGGCCTCTCAATTGAATTTATTCTGGGTTATGCCTTTGCACCTTTAATGTGGTTAGTTGGTGTTGCTAGTGAAGACATGACACTTATGGGGCAACTTTTGGGAATTAAATTAGCTGCTAGTGAATTCATTGGATATATTCAATTAGCAGAACTTAAAAATGTAGCTAATACCATACATCTTACTCATAATAAATCAGTTATAATGGCCACTTATATGCTATGTGGTTTTGCAAACTTTGCATCAATTGGAATTCAAATTGGAGGCATAGGTTCCTTAGCTCCAGGGCAAAGAAAAGTGTTATCTGAGTTTGGTATGAAAGCCCTAATAGGTGGAACTATTGCTTCTTTAATGTCTGCAACCATTGCTGGAATGATTATAGGATAATCTATAAACAAATCGTTGATAACTTTATCACATTAAATGATCCTTTAATTCAAAAAAATTGATGCTTTATTTATTTTTGATGAAGCAAGAGATAAAATAATTATGAAGCAATATCATGACTTAGTAAAACACGTTTTAGAAAACGGAAACGAGAAATCAGATAGGACAGGCACAGGTACAAAGAGTGTCTTTGGATACCAGATGCGATTTGATTTATGTGAAGGTTTTCCTATGGTTACTACAAAAAAACTACATTTAAAATCTATAGTATATGAATTATTGTGGTTTATAAGAGGTGATACAAATGTCAAATATCTTCAAGATAATGGTGTTAGAATTTGGAACGAGTGGGCAGATGAAAATGGAGATTTAGGACCAGTCTATGGTCATCAATGGCGTAATTGGAACAGTGATGATATAGATCAGTTAAAAGAAGTTATCAAAACTTTAAAAAATAATCCAGATAGCAGACGGATGTTAATCTCTGCTTGGAACCCGAGTGTATTGCCAGATAATTCAGCTTCTTTTTCAGAAAATGTAGCCAATGGAAAAGCAGCCCTGCCTCCATGTCATGCATTTTTTCAATTTTATGTATCTAACGGAAAACTATCTTGTCAGCTTTACCAAAGAAGTGCAGATATCTTTTTAGGGGTTCCTTTTAATATAGCATCTTATGCATTATTTACAATGATGATGGCTCAAGTTTGCGGTTATGAAGCAGGAGAGTTTATTCATACATTTGGAGATGCTCATATTTACAGTAACCATTATGAGCAATTAGAATTACAGTTAAGTAGAGACTTGAGACCTTTGCCAACAATGAAATTGAATCCTGAAATCAAAAGTATTTTTGATTTTAATTTTGATGATTTTGAGCTTTTAAATTATAATCCGCATCCACACATTAAAGGTGCAGTAGCTATATAAATTTTTTATGATAACAATAATTGCTGCCATTGGATTAAATAATGAGCTAGGTAAAGACAATGATTTAATTTGGCATTTACCTGCAGATTTAAGGCGTTTTAAAAAGGTAACATCTGGGCATACAATCATTATGGGTAGAAATACTTTTGAGTCAATTGGAAAACCCTTACCAAATAGAAGATCTATAATTATTACTAGAAACATCTCATATAAAAAGGAAGGATGTGATGTTGTTCATAGCTTAGAGGACGCTATAGAACTAATAAAAGATCAAAAAAATGCTTTCATCATAGGAGGAGCACAAATTTATAAAGAAGCAATTGAAAAAAAATTAGTAGATCAATTAGACATTACCAAAGTGCATCAAAATTTTGATGCAGATGTTTTTTTTCCAACAATAAATTTGGCTTTATGGAAGGAAATTTCTAAGGAAACTTTTTTACCAGATGATAAAAACCAATATGGGTATAGTTTTCTTAGTTACAAGAGAATTACTTAAAGTTTGGCGATAGCCCTGAGCCACCATCTAATCTTATTTTATACTTCTGTTGTGCAAACTGAAAATAATTGAATAATTTATAATTCACCTCAAGTCCATAACGTATATGAGGACTATAATCTATACTATTTTCATAGATTGAAGAGTTGAATTTTGAGGGATTTAATGCTCTTAAATTCCAGTTGGTTACATAAATGTTATTTTTGTTTTCTAAATAATTTAAAGAATAATAATTCTCAGGTTTTGCTACGGTATTTAAATAAAGAGTAAAGCCAATATCTAAGATGATTATCTCATATTCTAGACTGTCATTAGCAATAACAACTGGTTTTTCTTTTTGTTTCCTGCTATTTTTCAAAGGTGAAGAACTACAGGAAATTATAAGTAGACCTAAAATAATCAATCTAAGAAATTGGAATAGACACTTCATAATCTTTTTTTTGTCTGTTAAATTTCCGAAAAATACTTGATGTAAGAATCTTTTTTTTAAAAATTTTAATTTTTTAGTGGGATAAAGTATCTTTAGTGAAAATTACCATAACCGTATGAGAACAGTCGTATCAATTATACTTTTTTTAAGTATCCAAGTAAGTGTTTCACAAATTCTTTCAGAGAAAGAACGAGCGATACTCAAAGATGAGTTATTAGAGGATAGATTTCAAAACCTTCTTCCTCAATTAATGGACGATGCAAATTTAGATATGTGGCTTCTTATTTCAAGAGAGTATAATGAAGATCCGGTTTTAAAAACAATGCTACCAGCTCGATGGTTAAATGCTCGACGAAGAACGATAATTCTTTTTTATAGAAATAAAAAACAAAATACCATAGAAAGAATTGCTGTAGCTCGTTATGACATTGGGAAAAGTATAAAATCTGCTTGGAATAAAGAACTAGAACCTAATCAATGGAAAGCTTTATCTGATATTATAGCGAAAAGGAATCCAGCTAAAATTGGGATTAATTATTCAAAGCATTTTGCCCTAGCAGATGGACTAGTCAAAACAGATTATGAAGAGTTAGTTGAAAATTTACCAAATACTTTAGTGTCAAAATTAGTTTCGGCAGAAAAATTAGCCATTGCCTGGTTAGAGACAAGAACAGAAAAAGAGATGAAACTATTTAAAAAATTGGTAAAAATCACTCATAATATTATCGATCTTGCTTTTTCAGAAAAAGTTATTATACCAGGAAAAACTACTACAGAAGATGTGGTTTGGTTTATGCGTCAAACAGTTACAGATATGGGGTTAGAAACCTGGTTTCATCCTACAATAGATCTACAAAGAACAAACCAAAAATTGAAATCACATATTTATTCATTTAGTAAAGGAGAAAAAGACAAGATCATACAAAAAGGAGATTTGTTACATTGTGATTTTGGTATTACATATATTGGGTTAAATACTGATTGTCAGCAACATGCATATGTTTTAAAAGATGAAGAAACAGCTGTTCCTGAGTACTTGTCTTCAGCATATAAAAAAGGAAATCGATTACAAGATATTTTAACAACTACCATGCAAGAAGGTAAAACGGGAAATGAAATTCTTTTAAGCTCATTATCAACTGCAAAAAGTGAAGGATTAATTCCTTCTATTTATACACACCCACTCGGTAAATATGGTCATAGTGCAGGAACAACGATTGGAATGTGGGATTCTCAAGGAGGGGTTCCCTTTAAAGGCGATTATTCTTTACATAAAAACACTGTTTATGCTATTGAATTAAATGTAACAGTGAAAATTCCTGAATGGCAAAAAGATATTCGAATTATGTTGGAGGAAGCAGGTTTTTATGGAGATAATTTCTTTGAATATGTCAATGAAAGACAAACTGAAATTAAACCCATTAAAGTCAATTAATGGTAGGAATTTCAAAAGTTGATCGATTAAAAATTCTTGCAGTTTTTAATCGGAGAATTGGATTACTATTCTTATTTGTACTTGCTTTATATTTTGATGGAATGGATTTCGCATCCATCTATCCGAACGCACAAACAATTACAAACAGTTTTATGTTAATCGCTTTTTTCTTATTATACATAAGATCTGTAAAGCGAACAAGACAATTAATGATTTATGCAGTAATAATTGGATTTGCAGGAGAGTACTTATTTTCTATTGTACTAGACATGTATACCTATAGACTTTCTAATCTTCCATTTTACATTCCATTCGGACACGCAGCAGTATATGCAAGAACTTATACTTTTTCAAAAGCATCCATTGTTAGGAAACACCAAAAACAAATTGTAAGATTACTGACCATAATCATTTCATTATTTGCCTTGTTTTACCTTTTTGCTTTCAATGATATTTTTGGTTTTTTGATGACAATTTTTGTATTTATGATATTGATCAATAGACCCAAAGATCAATTGTTTTTTTTAACAATGTATATTGTTGTTGCTGTTTTAGAAATTGGAGGTACCGCCTATGAAGTTTGGTCATGGCCTGATTCAGCCTTTGGGGTTTTGCCACTATTTAAAAGTCATAATCCGCCAAGTGGAATTAGTCTTTTTTATTTCCTGTTAGATGTGGGCTGTTTTGTACTCTACACTCAAATTAACAGAAAGACATGGAAAAGATTCAAGAACATCAGAAGACAACTGAAATCACAAACAACATAATACATAAAATTTGTACATTTAACAACCAAAATCAAAATAGAATACACATGAAATTAAAACAAATCATCTACTTGTTCCTGATTAGTGGAATCTTATTTTCTTGCACTAATAATGAGCAAAAAGAAACCAAATTTAATCACCTAGTAGAACAATTTGCCGACATTAAAGTACTTCGTTACAAAGTACCCGGATTTGAAGAGTTAAGTCTTAAAGAAAAATCATTGGTTTATTATTTAACTCAAGCTGGTTTAGCAGGTAGAGATATTATGTGGGATCAGAATTATAAACATAATTTAAAAATAAGAGTAGCTCTTGAAAATATCAATGCAAACTATACGGGAAACAAAGCGTCTGAAGATTACAAAGCTTTTAAAGTTTATTTAAAAAGAGTTTGGTTTTCTAATGGAATTCATCACCATTACTCAAATGATAAAATTAAACCGGATTTTACACGTGAGTATTTTGAAACAGATTTATTAAAAAAATCAAATACAGAGCTAGCTGAGGAGGTTATAGCTGTTTTATTCAATGATGTAGATTCTAAAAAGGTAAATAAGAAAGAGGGTGTTGATAACATCTTATCTTCAGCTATCAATTTCTATGGTTCAGATATTACAGATAAAGATGTAACAGATTTTTATAAAACTGCATATAGAGGTCCAGAAGGAATGCCAATAGAAGCGGGATTGAATTCAAAATTAGTTCGAGAAAACGGAGTGTTGGTTGAAAAAGTGTGGAAGTCTGGAGCAATGTATGGTAATGCTATAGATCAAATTATAGGGTGGTTAGAAAAAGCACAAACAGTTGCAGAAAATGATAATCAAGCAAAAGCCATAGGTTTGTTAATTGAATATTATAAAACCGGAAGTTTAGACGTTTGGGATCAATATTGTATAGCATGGGTTACTTCTACAGAAGGAAATATAGACTGGATCAACGGATTTATAGAGGTTTATAATGACCCTAAGGGATATAGAGGTTCTTATGAAACAATTGTAGAAATTAAAGATTTTGATATGTCCCGAAAGATGGCTGTTTTATCGGATAATGCCCAATGGTTTGAAGACAATTCTCCTTTAGATCCAGCTCATAAAAAAGAAAAAGTGGTAGGTGTTTCATATAAAACAGTTAATGTAGCTGGTGAAGCTGGTGATGCTTCACCCAGTACACCAATAGGTGTTAATTTGCCGAATAATAATTGGATCAGGCAGCAGCATGGTTCTAAATCTGTTTCTTTGGGTAATATTACTGGAGCATATAATAATGCTGGAGGTTCTGGAAGATTGAATGAATTCGCTTATGATGAAGAAGAAATAAGATTGGAAGAAAAATATGGGCAAATTTCAGATAAACTTCACACAGCATTGCACGAAGTAGTAGGACATGCATCTGGAGTTATCAATGAAGGAATTGGTCAACCAAAAGAAACTCTTCAAAATTATGCATCAACCATGGAGGAAGGGAGAGCAGATTTAGTTGGGTTGTATTATTTAATGGATCCAAAATTACAAGAATTGGGGTTAACTGATAATTGGGAAGAGTTAGGAAAAGCAGCCTATGACGGTTATATAAGAAATGGTTTAATTACACAATTAATTAGAATAGAGTTAGGGAATGATTTAGAGGAAGATCATATGGTTAACAGACAATGGGTTTCTGCTTGGTCTTATGAACAAGGATTGAAAGATAATGTCATAGAAAAGGTTACCAAAGACGGAAAAACTTTTTTTAAAGTAAATGATTACGTAAAACTTCGCACTATTTTTGGACGCTTATTAAAAGAAGCACAGCGAATAAAATCAGAGGGAGATTTTGATGCTGCAAAAATATTGGTAGAGGGATATGGTGTTAAAGTAGATCAAGAAATTCATGCCGAAGTTATTGAACGAAACAAGCAATTTACATCAGCACCCTACAGCGGTTTTGTAAATCCAATTTTAAATTTGGTAAAAGATTCAGAGGGAATTATTACTAATATTACTTTAGTTCAACCAAAAGATTTTGAAGAACAAATGCTATCTTACTCAAAAAATTACAGTTTTTTGAATTCTGAAAATTAAAAAGACTTTTTCTATGAATTCAATAAAAAATCTCCGAGTATAAGCTCGGAGATTTTTTTTTAATGAAATCACTATAATAAATATGCAGTCACAAGTCTAAGACCAACAAAAATGATTATAGCTATTGTGCCATATATTGCTACTTTTATGGCTGTATTTTTATAATATACTTTATGGTTTTTAGCATCTTTCCTATAAGAAATTACCATAAAAATAATAAAAGAAATGATAAAAATAATAGCAAAAATGATTCGGCCTTTTGTAAACATAAATTATGTATTTTTAACAAAATTACGAATTAAATGAAAACTGCAATTGTTTTTGGTGCAACTTCTGGTATTGGTAGAGAAATATCTAAACTTTTACTCAAAGACGGATATAAAGTGGCGATCACTGGAAGAAGATTAGAGAAGTTAGAAGCACTTAAAAAACAATATTCTAATCAGATTTATGTTGTTCAAAATGACATTCAAAAAGTAGATGAGGTAGAAAATGCGTTCAATGAAATTATTAAAGAGTTTACTACAATAGACATTATCATACAATCCTCTGGAGTAGGTCATATTAACCCAGCGTTAGCTTGGGATAAAGAGGAAGAAACCATCTTTACAAATGTAGTAGGAGTTACCAAGTTGTATGATTTATCATTTAATTTATTCAGAAATCAAGGTTTTGGTCATTTGGTAGGAATTACCTCTATAGCTTCCATCAGAGGAAATAGAGGAGCACCAGCTTATTTTTCATCAAAGGCTTATCAAAAAGCATATTTAGAAAGTCTGTACATGAAAACAAAAACCATCAAATCAAATAAAGTCTTTATTACTGATATTCGTCCAGGATTTGTAAATACAGCAATGGCATTAGGAGATGGTATTTTTTGGATGGTTTCTCTTGAAAAAGCAACAAAACAAATTTATACAGCGATTAAGAAAAAGAAAAGAGTTGCTTACATTTCTAAACGTTGGAGATTGATTGCTTTTATTTTAAAAATAGCCCCAGCCAGTCTTCTTAAAAAAATGATTTAAAATAATACTTATATAAAACATGAAAAAATATACAGACGCTGTTCACGAATTTCATTCAGCATTTAAGTTAGGAATTAAACATGAACCAACAGCAGACCTTGGAGCAGCTAAAAATTTACTTCGTTTTAACTTGATGAAAGAAGAAAATGAGGAATATTTAGAAGCTGCAAATGCAAATGATTTAGTAGAGGTTGCAGACGCCTTAGGAGATATGTTATATATTTTAGCTGGAACTATTATTGAGCACGGAATGCAATACAAGATTGCGGAAGTTTTTGATGAAATTCAGCGAAGTAATATGAGTAAATTAGGGGAGGATGGGCATCCAATTTTTCGTGAAGATGGAAAAGTTTTAAAAGGGCCTAATTACTTTAAACCAAATATTGGTGAAATTTTAGAAAAATAAGTGATAAACTAACAGCCAAAGAGAGATATTTCTATGGCTATTATTTAGAGTTTAAAACGTTGCCCTTCTGTTGCGAATTTATATCCTAATAAGGTTAGTTCTTTTCTTTCTTTAGAACTGGTTTGTAAAGCTGGGTTAGTATGATTAAAATGAATAAAAATTACTTTATTTTTTGTTGTTAAAGATTCATTTTTAAATAAGTCAACTGTTTCTTCAATGAATGGATGAGGTACTTCACTCATGGGCCTATTAATTTCTCCTTCTTTAAAAAAGGTAGCATCTAAAAATGCATAATCAACTTTTTTAACTTCCTCCACAATATTTTTTTCCCATAAACTCCATTTATTTATGTCTGGAATAAACAGAGCTGATTTGTTTTTCCCTTCAATTTTATACCCCACAGTTTCTGAAAATTCATCTCTATGAGGAACAAGAAAAGGAGTAACTTTTAATGTGTTACTAAGAGGTATAATACTGTCTTTTTTTAAGTCCTCAAATACAATATTTTGTGAGGTTACTAACTGACTCCAAGGTCCGTTATTGATTAGGAAATTTTTCATTTTTGGCATCGAAAAAACACGGATATCTTTTTTCCCGAGTGCTTCTTTTCCAAAATATAATAATCCAGCATAATGTCCCATATGAGCATGGGTTATAAATACACCGTCTATAATGGTACTTGTTTTTAAATGATTTTTTTCTAAATCTGCTAATTGAGTGGAAATATCTGGAGTTGCTTCAAATAAGAATTTTTGATTTGCTTCCTTGTCAACTAGCCCCAAAGAAACTACATGCTGTTTAGGGAGATTGCCTTTGTAATAGTCATCACAACATTTTTTTTGGCAACCAATATGAGGGAAACCACCATCTTGGGCAGTACCTAAAACTGTAATGTATTGAGTTGATTTGTTTATTTTATCTAGGGTTGTATCCTTGTTTGTACATCCAATTACAAACATAACGAATACAGCAAAAGAACATAATTTTTTCAAAACTTAAACTTTAACTCTCCAACCATAAGGGTCTTTGGATTTATTGGTTTGAATGGCTGTAATTTTCTTTTTAAATAAAGAAGAATAAGTGTTATTTAATTCTGGTAATTCATAATCTACTCCTTGATAACCAAAACCTGCTATTGGAGAAACTACAGCTGCTGTTCCAGCTCCAAACATTTCATTCAGTTCACCATCTTTAGCAGCTTGAATAACTTCACTGACAGAGATTTTTCGAACTTCGATGGGAATATTATGATCTTTAGCAATTTGTAAAATACTTTTACGTGTAATTCCATCTAGAATCCTATCATTTGTTGGACTGGTAATTAAAACTTCTCCAATACGAATAAAAATATTCATAGCTCCAGCTTCTTCAATAAATTGATGTGAGTTGTCATCAGTCCAAATTACCTGATTGTATCCTTTTTCAATAGCTAGTTGGGTAGGGTAGAATTGGGCAGCATAATTTCCGCCTGCTTTTGCAAAACCAACTCCTCCATTCGCAGCTCTAGCATATTTCTCTTCAATTAAAACAGTCACTTTACCAGAAAAGTATGCACCCGAAGGGGCTGTAGAGATAATAAAAGTATAAGAATCTGCTGGAGATGCATGAAGTCCTTCGCCAGATGCAAACATAAAAGGACGAACATACAATGAACTTCCCTCAGTTCTAGGAATCCAATCACTATCTATTTCCAGTAATTTTTTTAAGCCATCCATAAATAATTCCTTTGGAATTTCAGGCATCATTAAACGTTTTGCAGAAAGATTTAAACGGTTGTAATTTTCTTCTGGTCTAAATAAAAAAACCTCCCCATTATCATCTTTATAAGCTTTCATTCCCTCAAAGATAGATTGGCCATAATGAAATATTTTTGCTGAAGGATTAAGGAGAATGGGTTCGTTGGGTTTAATGGTTGGATTTTGCCAGACACCATTAGAGTATTCACATTGAAAAATGTGATCAGAAAAAACTTTTCCAAAAGGTAAATTACTAAAGTCTACATTACCGATTTTAGAATCTTTTACGGGTTTAATTATGATATCAGTAGCCATGCTAAATTATAAGTGTATTAAAACAAATGTAAACAAAATTGTTTGTTTTTTTAAGTAAAAAAGCACTCCTAGTTTTTATTTTAACAACTATCTTTGATTTGTATAAAATTAAATTATTTTGATATGAAAAAAATAGGAATAGTTTTGTTGTTGTCTTTTGCAATTGCAGCTTGTAATTCGGCTAAAAATGATACTAATAAAGAAAATAAAATAGAAGAAAATACTACTTATAGCAGTTTTGGAGATTCCCTATCTACTCTAGATTATTTATCATCTAATGACGCTTTATTAAATTATAAAGCATTAAAATTAGGAGACACCATCAATTTAAAATTTAATGCCAATATTAAAGATGTTTGTACTAAAAAAGGATGTTGGATGACATTACCAGCTGGTAATGATGATGAAACTATTATGGTTCGATTTAAAGATTATGGTTTTTTCATGCCTTTAGATGCTGCTGGAAAAGAAGTAATTGTTGCCGGTAAGGCATTTGTAAATGAAGTGTCTGTAGCAGATTTAAAACATTATGCTGAAGACGCAGGTAAATCACCTGAGGAAATCGCTGACATTACTGAACCTGCTATGGAGTTTGCCTTTGAAGCTAATGGTGTTTTGTTAAAAAAGTAATAAGTATTAGCTCCACATCCTTGAAAAGAGAAATTATAACAACTTCAGATGGATCAACTACCATTCATATTCCTGAATGGAATGAGCAATACCATTCCATCCATGGTGCTATTCAGGAAGCTAATCATGTTTATATCCAACACGGATTAAATTATAAAACTACTAATGAAATAACTGTTTTAGAAATTGGTTTTGGAACTGGTTTAAATAGTTTTATGACGTTTTTACAAGCACAAGAAAAGGAAATGTTCATTGATTATATTGGAGTAGAGGCCTTCCCTATTCTTAAAGAAGAACTGTTAAAATTAAATTATGTTAGTGAGTTAGGTGCAACTCAATTTGCTGAAATTTTTGAATCATTTCATTCGTGTTCTTGGGACAAGAAACACCAAATTACTTCTAAATTTTCTCTTTTAAAGAGAAAACAATTTTTTCATGAAATTGATGATGAAAATAAGTTTGATGTTATTTATTTTGATGCTTTTGGTGCGCGAGTTCAGCCAGAATTATGGACTGAGGAAATTTTTTTAAAAATGTTTATAGCTCTAAAATCAAAAGGGGTATTGGTTACATATGCAGCTAAAGGAAGTGTTAGAAGAGCGATGCAATCTGTTGGTTTTAGCGTAGAAAGATTACCTGGTCCTCCTGGAAAACGAGAAATGTTGCGAGCCTTAAAAATATAATATTTCTAAGGTTTCAATAATATATTTATTGAATCTAAATTTCTACCTTAGTGCTTAACAAAAAACAACCATGAAATTTCAAAGAAAATTTGGTAGACGAAGAGCATCAAAACCTAAAAAAGGTCTCATCTTAATTATGCTTTTAATATTAGTATTATTCCTTTGGAATCAGGCTGAAAATATTATGGCAAGTTTATTCGATTAAATTGCATAAATAGGTTAAATAATATTAATTTTCTTATATTTCAAAAAAGTTCAATTTTAGTTAAAAAATGAATAAAATTGACCTTTTTTAACTAAAAAACATCAAAAAAAGCTTTTTTTGAGTAAAATTGGCCAATTCTTTATTTATCATTTTGTGCTTTTTTAGTGAAAATATAAACATTTCAATAAATAGTTTTTGAAGTTAAATAAATGCCGTAAGAATTGATTAAATTTGTGAATGCGGTTTTTATATTCTCAAACAAAATAAACGTAACATTGAATTCAGAAAAAATCATATTAGGTATTGATCCCGGGACCACCATTATGGGTTTTGGTATTATAAAGATTGTAGGTAAAAAAATGGAGTTTATCCAGATGAATGAGTTGTTGTTAAAAAAGTATGATGATCATTATTTAAAACTGAAACTTATTTTTGAAAGAACACTTGAGTTAATAGATACTTTTAACCCAGACGAAATTGCTATTGAAGCTCCTTTTTTTGGTAAAAATGTACAATCTATGTTAAAATTGGGGCGTGCCCAAGGTGTTGCTATGGCAGCAGGCCTATCAAGAGAAATTCCTATCACTGAATATCTACCAAAAAAAATTAAAATGGCAATTACAGGTAATGGAAATGCTTCAAAAGAGCAGGTAGCTCTTATGTTAAAGTCATTATTAAATTTAAAAACATTACCAAAAAATTTAGATGCTACAGATGGATTAGCAGCTGCTGTTTGTCATTTTTATAACGCTGGAAAAATCACTCAGGGTAAAAATTATTCTGGTTGGGGTGCTTTTGTAAAGCAAAATCCAAAAAAAATTAATTAATAATTTTAGTAATTCATATTGAGCGGCATTTACATACATATTCCTTTTTGTAAGCAAGCTTGCTTTTATTGTGATTTTCACTTTTCTACATCATTAAAAAAGAAAGATGAACTTATTTCGAGTCTTATTCACGAAATTGAGTTAAGAAAAAATGAATTGAATAATGAGGTTATAGAAACTATTTACTTCGGTGGTGGTACACCAAGCATGCTGAATCAATCGGAAATAGATAGTATCATTAATGCTGTATATGAAAATCATAAGGTAATTTTAAATCCAGAAATTACATTAGAGGCTAATCCCGATGATTTAACCAAGAGAAAAATTATAGAATTATCAAAAAGTAGAATTAATCGCTTAAGTATTGGCATTCAATCTTTTTTTGAAGATGATTTAAAATTAATGAACAGAGCACACAACGCTCAAGAAGCTATAAATTGTTTAACTGAAGCCAAATATTATTTTAAAAATATTTCTGTTGATTTAATTTATGGAATTCCAGGTTTATCAAATAAACAATGGAAAAAAAACATTGATATAGTTCTTTCCTCTGGAATTACTCATATTTCAAGTTATGCTTTAACTGTAGAACCAAAAACTGCTCTAGAATCATTAATAAAAAAAGGAATTATTGAAGATGTTAGTGATTTTCAAGCTCAAGAACAGTTTTACATATTAATAGAGGAACTCTCAAAACATAATTTCACTCATTATGAACTCTCAAACTTTGCAAAAGGTGGAGCTTTTAGCATCAATAATTCATCCTATTGGAAAGGAAAGTCTTACTTAGGTATTGGCCCTTCCGCTCACTCTTTTAATGGTAAACAACGAAGTTGGAATGTGAAAAACAATTCAAAATATATTTCAGCTATTCAACAAAATAAATTACCGATAGAGAGAGAATTACTGTCAATTACTGATCAATACAATGAATATGTAATGACTGGTTTACGAACTATTTGGGGAGTTTCTTTAGAAAAAGTAACCAGAGAATTTGGAAAAGAATACTACACGTATTTATTGTTTCAATCAGAAAAATATAGAGCTGAAGAATTATTGTATATTGAAGACGAAAAATTAAAAACAACTCAAAAAGGAAAATTTTTATCAGATGGTATTTCTGCTGATTTATTTAAACTCGACATGCCTTGATTACAGATATAAAATACAACTCAAAAAAATATACAATTGATTTATCTAAACCCTTAGATATTTCTATTCCACTAAGAGATGGCAAAAATAATGTGAATGCATGGTATTTAGAACCACCTAAAATATTTCCAGTAGTTTCTGATGATTGGATAGGTTCCGTTAAAGAAGGAGCTGATGTAAATTTCAATACGATTCATTTTAATCCTCATTCACATTGTACCCACACAGAAACAGTAGGGCACATCACAAAAAAAGTTCATTCTATTCATCAAAATTTACAACAATTTTTCTTTTTAGCAGAGGTAGTAACTATTCCGCCAGAAAAAATTAATGATGATTTTGTAATTACAAAAAAACAATTACAATATGCATTGGGTAATAAGAAGAGAGATGCCATTGTAATTAGAACACTCCCCAATTTATCAGACAAAAAAACAATGCAATATTCCCACACAAATCCAACATATTTAATGGAAGAGGGAGCTGTGTTTTTGAGAGAAAAAGGAGTTAACCATTTGTTAATTGACCTGCCTTCTGTAGACAAAGAGAAAGACGAGGGCAAGCTACTCTCTCACAATGCTTTTTGGAATACATCAGGTAAATTACGTTTAGATGCTACCATTACTGAATTTATATATGTGCCAAATACAATTAATGATGGTACCTATTTTTTAAACTTAATGATAGCCCCTATAGAAAATGATGCAAGCCCAAGTAAACCTGTCTTGTATAAAATTAATAATTAAAAAATGCAGAAAAAATTAAAGTACTTTATTTACTCGTTAATTATTTTATTAACCTTAGCTATTGGAAGTGGTATTTATTCCGATATCCCTGTTGAGGATCTAAAAAACGAGTATGCAAATGAACACTCTCAATTCATTGAAGTAGATGAAATGAATGTGCATTACAGAGATGAAGGCGAAGGCTTTCCAATTGTTTTAATTCATGGAACAGCAGCATCCTTGCATACCTGGGATGCTTGGACAGATGAGTTAAAAAAAACCAATAGAGTTATAAGAATGGATTTACCAGCTTTTGGAATTACTGGTCCAAATAAAAATGCTGATTATTCTTTAAAGGCATACACAAATTTTATACATACTTTTTTATTTAAACTTGGTCTTGAAAGATTTCATATTGTAGGAAATTCTTTAGGCGGCAATATTGCTTGGAATTATGCAGCTGATCACCCAGATATGGTTGAAAAACTTATTTTGGTTGATGCGAGTGGCTTGCCCACAAATAAGCAACCACCAGCAATTTTTAAAATGGCAAAAACACCTGTTTTAAGTTCACTTTTTTTATATGTAACTCCAAAATTCTTAATTAAAAAAAATATAGAAGAGGTTTATGAAGATGATTCTAAAATTACTGAGGACCTAATAACCCGTTACCATAAAATGGCTTTAAGAGCAGGGAATAGAAAGGCTTTTATAGATAGGGCAAAAATCGACTTTGGTTTAGACTCTATGGTAAATATAAAAAAACTAAAAAGTATTTTGGCCCCTACATTGTTAATTTGGGGCGCACAAGATTTGTGGATTCCTTTAGATAATGGTGTACGTATGAATCGTCTTTTACCTAATTCTTCATTAAAAATTCTTGAGTATTCTGGACATGTACCTATGGAAGAAAACCCTGAAGAGAGTTTAAAATTAATGAGAGATTTTTTAAACTAAAAATAAATTAAGAAATTAGTATTATATATAAAACTACATTGATGAGTATAGAATGGAAAGGTGTTATGCCAGCAGTGACTACTAAGTTTACAGAAGATGATCAATTAGATCTTGAGATGTTTGAAAAAAATATCCAAGCACAACTTAATGCGGGAGTTCATGGAATTGTATTGGGAGGTACTTTAGGTGAGGCAAGCACCTTATTAGATGAAGAGAAAAGAGTGCTTACAAAAGCAACGGTATCCATGGTACAGGGTAAAGTTCCAGTATTAATGAATATTGCTGAACAAACTACAAAAAGAGCGATTTATGCTGCTCATAAGGCAGAAGAAGACGGTGCACAGGGCCTTATGATGTTACCTCCAATGAGATATAAGGCTGGTGACAAAGAAACAGTAGCCTATTTTAAAACGGTAGCCAACAATACTTCTTTACCAATTATGATTTATAACAATCCAATAGATTATAAAATAGAGGTAACCCTAGACATGTTTGAAGATTTACTGCTTTGTGAAAATATTGAAGCTGTCAAAGAATCTACAAGAGACATTTCTAATGTCACTAGAATTAAAAATAGATTTGGAGATCGTTTAAAAATTTTGACAGGTGTGGATACTCTTGCTTTAGAAAGTTTAATAATGGGAGCAGACGGTTGGGTTGCAGGGTTGGTTTGTGCATTTCCGGAAGAAACAGTAGCTATTTATGAACTTCAGAAGGCAGGTAGAATTAAAGAAGCTATAGAAATTTATAGGTGGTTTTTACCTTTATTGGAATTAGACATCAATCCTAAATTAGTTCAGAATATTAAACTAGCTGAGGTTTATACAGGAATTGGAACAGAAAACGTTCGTGCTCCAAGATTGTCTTTAAGTGGAGAAGAACGAAAACATGTTATTCAAATTATCGAACAAGGATTGAAAAATCGTCCTATTTTACCAGCCTACAAAAACCTATAGAATGATTACAGGAAAAAATTATATTGGGAATTCAATATCAGCTAAAGGTTCCATTACTTTTAAAACATTTAATCCCTTATTGAACGCAGAAAATGATCCTATTTTTTATGAGGCTTCAAATAATGAGCTAGAAGATGCTATAACTATTGCATCAAATGCTTTCAAAATTTATAGAAAAACTTCAGGAAAACAGAAGGCACTATTTTTAAATACTATTGCAGACGAAATACTGGCCTTAGACGATTTACTCATTAAAACTTATTGCTCTGAAACTGGATTACCCGAAGGTAGAGCAAAAGGAGAGCGAGGAAGAACTATCGGACAATTAAGAAATTTTGCAAGTTTAGTTCACAAGGGTTCTTGGGTTGAAGCGTCTATTGATTCTGCAGACCCTGAAAGAACACCAGCACCAAAGCCTGATTTAAGAAAAATGTTAATTCCTTTAGGCCCAATAGTTGTTTTTGGTGCCAGTAACTTTCCATTAGCATATTCTACAGCAGGGGGAGATACAGCCGCAGCTTTAGCTGCAGGTTGCCCAGTTATTGTGAAATCGCATCCAATGCATGCAGGAACTGGAGAGTTAGTTGCATCAGCTATTATCAAAGCTGCTGAAAAGACTGGGATGCCAAATGGTATTTTTTCAAATTTAAATAGTAGTGGAATACAAGTAGGCCTAGATTTAGTTCAACATTCAAAAATAAAAGCAGTTGGGTTTACTGGAAGTATCAAAGCAGGAAGAGCTTTGTTCGATTTGGCAGCTCAAAGAGAAGAGCCAATTCCTGTGTTTGCTGAAATGGGGAGTGTAAATCCTGTAATTATTTTACCAGAAGCTCTTCAGAGAAATGGTAAAAGTTTATCAAAAACCTATGCAGCATCTATTACCTTGGGTACAGGTCAGTTTTGTACAAATCCTGGATTAATTCTAGGAGTTAAAAGTGAAGAGCTATCTGCTTTTATTCAAGACTTAGGAAAAGAAATCTTACAAATTCATCCTTCCGTAATGTTACACCCCAATATAATTGGAGCCTATGAAGCAAATAAGGCAGAAGCGATATCACAGCCCAATCTAGAGGTTGTTACTCAGTATAACGGTGAGGTACAGCCTAATTTTGCCAAACAAATGATCACCACAGTAGAAGGGAAAGCATTTTTAAAAAATACCAGGTTATATCAAGAAGTTTTTGGGCCGTTTTCTATGGTGATACAATGTGAAAATATTCATCAATTAGAGGAAATTATTTCCAGCTTAGAAGGGCAGTTAACAGGCACAATTATAGCCGAAACAAATGAAATAGAAATCCATTCTAAAATAATAGCAACACTACAAAACAGAGTAGGAAGAATTATTTATAATGGTGTGCCTACTGGAGTAGAAGTTTCGCCGTCCATGGTTCACGGGGGGCCTTATCCGTCATCTACAGACAGTCGTTTCACAGCTGTTGGAATCAATTCTATTAAGCGTTGGGTTCGTCCGTTTAGCTTCCAGGATTGGCCGAATCATCTGTTGCCAGATGAATTAAAAAACGAAAATCCATTACAAATTTTAAGAACTGTGAATGGAAGTCAATCTTCTGAAAGCATATGAGATCAGTTTTTGTTTGCATAGATGGTCATACCTGTGGAAATCCAGTAAGAGTTGTTAAAAGTGGTCATCCTCCTTTGTTAGGAAAAACCATGAGTGAGAAGCGTCAGCATTTTATCAAAGAATACGATTGGATAAGAACAGGGTTGATGTTTGAACCTAGAGGGCATGATATGATGAGCGGATCTTTTTTGTATCCATCTCATAATCCTACAAATGATTTTGCAATTCTATTTATAGAAACTTCTGGAGCCCTACCCATGTGTGGTCATGGCACTATAGGAACCATTACTATTGCTATAGAGGAGGGGCTAATAACTCCAAAAGTTCCAGGAAAAATTCGAATGGAAGCCCCTGCAGGACTTGTTGAAATAGACTATAAGCAAACAGAAAATAAAGTAGATTGGGTTAAAATAACTAATGTAAAAAGTTATTTAGCAGCTGAAGGCTTAGTAGTAGATTGTCCAGATCTCGGAGATATTATTTTTGATGTTGCTTATGGTGGTAATTTTTATGCAATCATAGATCCTCAAAAAAACTTTTCAGGTATTCAAGATTTCACAGCCAGTCAAATCGTACAATATTCACAAAAAATTAGAGAACAAATTAATATAAGGTATCCAAATAAATTCATTCATCCTGAAGATTCCAGCATTAAAAATGTGACACACTTATTATGGTCAGGAACTCCAATACATAAAGGTTCTGATGGTAGGAATGCAGTTTTTTATGGTGAAAAAGCTATAGATAGATCTCCTTGTGGAACAGGAACATCCGCTCGTTTGGCTCAATTACACGCCAAAGGAAAATTAAAAAAGGGAGTTGAATTTATTCATGAAAGTTTTATCGGAAGCACTTTTGTAGGTTGTGTAGAAGAAGAAGCTATTGTAGGTGATTATCCAGCTATCATCCCAAGTATAAAAGGATGGGCTAAGGTTTATGGATACAATACCATTATCATTGATGATGAAGACGACCCCTATGCACACGGGTTTTCTGTGATTTAAATACGAGTACAAATGTCAAAAAAAGTAGTTATTATTGGTGGAGGAATTATGGGCGTCTGCTCAGCGTATTTCCTAAATAAAGAGGGGCATGAAGTGACCATAATAGATAAATCAAATTTTTCTAGCGGAGCTTCTTTTGTAAATGCAGGATACATTACTCCAAGTCACATCATTTCTTTGGCTGCTCCTGGAATTATAACTAAAGGACTTAAATGGATGTTTAATCCTTCAAGTCCATTTTATGTAAAACCAAGATTAAATAAAGATTTTTTACAGTGGGCATGGGCCTTTAAACGTTCTGCAACTAAACAAAAAGTTGCACAATCTATTCCTGTAATTAAAGACATTAATATACTTAGTAGAGAGCTATATATAGCAATGAAATCATCTGGAGACTTAGATTTTCATTTTGAGCATAAAGGATTGTTAATGGCTTATAAACATGATAAAGCAGGGGAACAAGAATGGGAGGTAGGTAAAAAAGCGATTCAACTTGGTTTAAAGGTAGAAAACCTAACGGCAAAAGAAGTTAAAATATTGGAACCTAAGGCCAATCTAAACATTAAAGGAGCCGTTTATTTTCATTCAGATGCACATATGACACCTGGAGGTTTCATGAAAAATATGCTGGCTTACCTCAAAAGGCAAGGAGTTACTATACTCGCTGAGGAAGAAGTAAAGGATATCATTATTTCAAATAACTCCATCAAAAAAGTAATAACCAATAAACAAGAAATTACCGCAGACGAATTTGTAATGGCGGCGGGAAGTTGGTCTCCTCTTATTAGTAAAAAACTTGGCATTAAAATGTTATTACAACCTGGAAAAGGCTATCGTATTAATGTAGCTCAAGAAACTAATATTACCATACCTACAGTATTGTTAGAAGCCAAAGTAGCTGTAACACCTATGAATGGTTTTACTCGTTTTTCTGGAACCATGGAGATTGATAAAATAAACCATAAAATTAATCCTATTAGAGTAAATGCCATTGCTAATTCTGCTTCTGAATATTATCATGGATTACAAATTAGCACTGAAGACAAAGAGGCTGCTGAGTGCGGTTTAAGACCGGTAACTCCAGACGGTCTTCCTTATATAGGCAGAACATCTCAATTCAATAATTTAACTTTTGCCACAGGACATGCCATGATGGGATGGAGTTTAGGACCAGCTACCGGAAAATTGGTGTCAGAAATTATTTCAGATCAAAAATCATCATTAGATTTAACACCCTTTCAAGTGGAACGAACGTTTTAAATAGTCATAACATCTTCTGCTAAGATTTTTCTAAGATACCACAACAGCTGTTGTGCATTTTCTTTAGAAAAAACTAGCG
>CAJXSU010000001.1 GCA_913061465.1 uncultured Flavobacterium sp. | reverse complement strand
CAGTTGGTTCAGAGCACTTGGTTTACACCCAAGGGGTCGGGGGTTCGAATCCCTCATTGCCCACATCACTCACAATCCTGATGAATTTTCATCAGGATTTTTTGTTTACAACAAAGTAGGAATTTATTTCAGTCTTTGTTATAAACAAAAAATGCATACACGGAGTGCATAGGATTGTATTTGCATCCGTGGTTTCGATCAGGGATCTGCAATCCCTCATTGCCCTCAGATGAGAGTAAAAAGTCTTGCAGAAATGTAAGACTTTTTTCATTCAAGACTGTTGCAAATTTATTTGTTTAAAGTCTTGAATTAAAAAAGGGTTTAGCGGAGCTAACTAACTTTTGCTATTTTAAAATGGGGTAAACTAGGGATATCTAATCCCTTACTACCTTCATAACAATGTTATCTTAATGAATTTCATCAGTTTTTTTGTTTTTAAACAAACTCTCATAAGGCTTAATTAAGAATTAATTCACACTAATTCTATACTTTACGAACTATTTTATCGTAATTTGCTTATCAATTTTATTATAGTTTAAATAAATAATATTTATTTTATTTGTAGAAAATAAAAATTTTAAATGAAAAAAAAAGGTATTATTGTCTCGGGATATTTTAATCCTATTCATAAGGGGCATTTAGAATATTTCAACAATGCAAAAGCCTTAGCTGATGAACTTTTTGTGATTGTAAATAGTGATCATCAAAGAATGTTAAAAGGCTCTAAAGAGTTTCAGCAAGAATCAGAACGTTTGTTTATCGTTCAAAATATAAAAGCTGTTGATAAAGCTATTATTTCTGTAGACAAAGACAGAACCGTATGCGAATCTATTCGCACTATTTTTGAAGACTTTGGTCAAGACTATGATTTAGGTTTTGCTAATGGAGGAGATCAAGACAATAATTCGATTCCTGAAGCACCGATATGTAAAGAATTAGGGATTCAATTAATAGATGGCCTAGGGGATAAAATTCAATCTTCATCTTGGTTGTTAAATAAATAATATAAAATAGATTCAATGAAAATACTTGTTACAGGAGGAGCTGGTTTTATTGGATCTCATGTTATCAGACGATTGGTAAATAAGTATCCAGAGTATCTTATCTATAATTTAGACGCCCTAACCTATGCAGGAAATTTAGAAAATTTAAAAGATATAGAAGCTAAGGAGAATTATACTTTTTTGCAGGGAGATATCACTGATGAAAAGTACATCAATTCAATTTTTAACACCTATAAATTTGATGCTGTTATTCATTTAGCAGCAGAATCCCATGTAGATCGATCGATTTCAAATCCTCTTATGTTTGCTAAAACTAATATTTTAGGAACTATAAATCTACTAAATGCCTTCAAATCAATATGTAAAAATAATTGGGATGAAAAGCGTTTTTATCATATAAGTACAGATGAAGTTTATGGTTCTTTGGGAGAATCAGATTTATTTAAAGAGACCACTGCTTTCAACCCAAACTCGCCCTATGCAGCTTCTAAGGCCAGCTCAGATCATTTTGTGAGAGCTTATGGAGAAACTTATGATATGCCTTATGTAATTTCGAATTGTTCAAACAATTATGGGCCCTATCAATTTCCTGAAAAACTCATTCCTTTGTGTATTAACAATATATTGAATAACAAGTCTTTGCCTATATATGGTGATGGAAATTACACTAGAGATTGGTTATATGTTATTGATCATGCTAGTGCTATTGATTTGATATTTCACAAAGGGAAAGATTCAGAAACCTATAATGTTGGAGGTTTTAATGAATATAAAAACATAGATTTAGTGAAATTACTCTGCCAACAAGTAGATAAAAAACTCAAACGAAAATTAGGGACTAGCGAAAAGTTGATTACTTTCGTAAAAGATAGACCTGGTCATGATTTACGTTATGCTATTGATGCTTCAAAACTTAATAGAGCATTAGGTTGGCGTCCGTCGGTTACGATTGAGGAGGGGTTGTCCAAAACTATTGATTGGTATTTAAACAGTAAAGACTGGTTAGAAAATGTAACTTCAGGAAGCTATCAAAATTATTATAAATCTCAATACAAATAGGCCATGAAAGGAATTGTATTAGCAGGAGGCTCAGGTACTCGATTGTATCCCATCACCAAAGGGACATCAAAGCAATTGCTACCTATTTACGATAAACCCATGATTTATTATCCAATTTCAGTGTTAATGTTGGCTGGGATTAAAGAAATTTTGATCATTTCTACGCCTACAGATTTACCTAATTTTAAAAGACTTATGGGTAATGGTGAAGAGTTGGGAATTGAGTTTCATTATAAAGAGCAACCTTCACCAGACGGATTGGCACAGGCATTTATTTTAGCAGAAGACTTTATTCAAGATGACGATGTTTGTTTGGTGCTAGGCGATAATATTTTTCATGGTCAGGGACTTATAAATCTATTATCAAAATCGTTAAATCATCTAAAAGATAATGGGAAGGCTACGATTTTTGGTTATTATGTAAAAGATCCAGAACATTATGGAGTGGTAAACTTTGATGAATATGGAGAAGCTATGAGTATTGAAGAAAAACCAAAAAATCCAAAAAGTAACTATGCAGTTATTGGACTTTACTTTTATCCAAACACTGTGATCAATATTGCTAAAAAAATTAAACCGAGTCAGCGTGGTGAGCTCGAAATTACAGAGGTAAATCAAGTGTATTTAAATCAAGGAAATTTAAAAGTGGAAGTTATGGGTCGTGGTTTTGCATGGTTAGATACCGGTACTCATGAGTCTTTATTAGAGGCCTCTAATTTTATTCAAACTATAGAAAATCGGCAAGGTTTAAAAGTAGCTTGTTTAGAGGAGATTTCATACCAAATGGGGTACATTACAAAAGAACAGCTTTTACTGATCGCAGAACCATTCATAAAAAATGAATACGGTCAATATTTAATTCAACGGGCAAAAGAAATATAAAATGAATTTTACCAGATTAGAAATACCTGAATTAATTTTATGTCAGCCAAAAATTTTCTCTGATGAGCGAGGGTACTTTTCTGAAACTTTCAGACAGGATAAATTAGAGGAGTTTTTAGGATATTCTGTCAATTTTTGTCAAGAGAATGAATCGAAATCATCTTATGGTGTATTGAGAGGTTTACATTATCAGTTAACCCCTTATGCACAAACCAAACTGGTTCGAGTACTTCAAGGGGCTGTTTTAGATGTTTCCGTAGATCTTCGTAAAGATTCCCCAACTTTTGGGAAGCATATAGCTATTGAATTGTCTGAGGAAAATAAAAAGCAAATTCTCATTCCAAAAGGTTTTGCTCATGGATTTGTAGTGCTAAGTAATGAAGCTGTTTTAGCATATAAGGTTGATAATTATTACTGCCAAGCATCTGAACGTGGTATTGCATTTGATGATAAGAGCTTAGCCATTGACTGGAAGTTAAATCCAAAAGATATTAAAGTCTCCGCTAAAGATGCAAATCAAGTGTTGTTTAAAAACGCTGATTTATTTTAAATACATCTAATTTTTTATTCTTCTTCTCGGTTTCCATAAACTTTGTTTATAATTCATAAAAATCAATTTTTTAAGCAGCCTTTTCATCGATAAAAACCCAAGAATTATTAAATTCAGAATGGAGTACTTCTATCATTAACAAGTCTTTAATTATTATTCCGTATTTTTATATTAATATCAGTTAAATATTAGCTCTCTTTAAGAGTTAAATAATTATATTTGCAGCGAAATTAGCACATATTAATATGAATTTTTGAAACTGCAATAGTCTTAAAAAATATATTTAAAAGTTAATTTTCATAATTAATGGAAAAAACAGCTAATATAATCCCTATAAAGTGGTTTGTTTTGTTCACGAAACCTAGACATGAATTAAAAGTTTTAGAACGTTTAATATCATTCGGTATCGATGCATATACGCCAACCAAAATAGTAACTCGGCAATGGTCTGATCGAAAGAAAAAGATGACTATTGCTTTACTTCCTTCCATGGTGTTGGTTAATTTAGAAAATAAAGATCCAAATGTAGTTTTTGATATTCCCGGAGTGGTCAGGTATTTATTTGAGCAAGGGAAGCGCGCTGTGGTATCTAATGCCGAGGTTGTTGCCATGCAATGCTACCAAAACAATACACTACAGATTAATGATAATGAGCTTAAAATTGGGGATACCGTTAAAGTGCCCTTATTAGAGCAGGAGGCCATTTTACTTTCCCAAAAAGGGAAAAATTGTATCGCTCAGCTTAAAAAGCTTGGGGCTATTGTTTCGTTTCAATTGAGTTAATCAATTGAAATTTTTTATGATAAGAAATAACCATTACTGTGAGTAGTGATGGCGAAGCCGTTTAAAAAGTTTAAACTTTATGGCTAAAAATAAGTAAATATGTCTGTAAAATTTTATAAGAAAATAGAACATGAACTTCATGGTTTAGGCTTTACCATTATTGATGCTGATTTACAAAGACCTTGGGGTGCATTTTATTATATTGATGAAAGTCAAGCCCAAGACTTTTCGAATCATTTTTTTGATGGAATAGATATTAATACCCTTAAAATTGATGGCAAGTTGAGTCCAAAAATTTTAATGGTAAAACCTCAGGTGAAGTTATCATGGCAGTATCACAACAGACGTGCTGAAATTTGGCAGGTGTATCAAGGTAAAGTTGGTGTGGTGCAAAGTGAAACAGATATTGAAACTGAAATGAAAGTGTATGCTGTTGGAAGTCAATTAAAACTTAATCAAGGTGTAAGACATCGCCTTATTGGATTGGATGATTATGCTGTAGTTGCTGAAATTTGGCAACATACAGATAAAATTCCCTCAGATGAAGAGGATATTATTAGAGTACAAGATGATTTTGGAAGATAAGTTAATAAAAACTATTTTTCTGTAAGTTATAATATATGAATATTACAGTTATTGGATCTGGTTACGTTGGGCTCGTCTCAGGAGCTTGCTTTTCGGAAATGGGAAACAAAGTGATCTGCGTAGACATAGATCCAGTCAAGATTGAAAAACTAAATCAAGGTATCATTTCTATTTTTGAACCTGGTTTGGAACAGATGGTTCTAAAAAATGTTAAAAACAAGAACTTACTTTTTACAACAAATTTAGGAGAAGCCGTTAGCGACGCTGAAATTGTTTTTATTGCGGTGGGTACGCCTATGGGTGATGACGGTTCTGCAGATTTACAATATGTGCTAGCAGTTGCTAAATCCATTGGAGAAACCATGGTGAAAGAGTTGGTGGTCGTAGATAAATCTACTGTACCTGTTGGAACTGCAGATAAAGTAAAAGCAACCATTCAAAAAGAGTTAGAACTAAGAAATTCTGATTTAGAATTTGATGTGGTTTCAAATCCTGAGTTTTTAAAGGAGGGTGCTGCGATTAATGATTTTATGAAACCTGACAGAGTAGTTATAGGTGCTGATTCTGAGGCTTCTTTTAAGAAAATGAGGGAAATCTATAGTCCTTTTTTTAGATCTCATGACCGTTTTATTACTATGGATATCCGTTCTGCTGAAATGACGAAGTATGCTGCTAATGCAATGCTGGCTACAAAAATATCTTTTATGAATGAAATTGCCAATATTTGTGAGAAAGTAGGGGCCGATGCCAATCAAGTACGCATCGGAATTGGTTCAGATCAACGTATAGGTTATAGTTTTATTTATCCTGGTGTTGGATATGGAGGGGCTTGTTTTCCAAAAGATGTAAAAGCACTGACTAAAATAGCTGAAAATAACAATTATACTGCAGAATTAATTACAGCAGTAGAAAAAGTAAATAATGAACAGAAATTAGTCATCGCCCAGAAAATTATAGCCCGTTTTGGAGAAGATCTAACCGATTTTTCTTTTGGTATTTGGGGCTTGGCCTTTAAGCCAGGAACCGATGACATGCGAGAAGCACCATCAATTGATACAATTAAAGAATTGGTGAAGCGAGGTGCAAAAATAAAAGCCTATGATCCGAAAGCTATTCATCAAGCTAAAGAGCACTACCTCAAGGGGATTGAAAACATAACCTATATGACCTCGAAGTATGAAGTTTTAAAAGACTCAGATGCATTAGTGTTACTTACAGAATGGAAAGAGTTTCGTTCGCCTAATTTTGAGGAAGTAAATGCACAACTAAAAACACCTGTTATTTTTGATGGACGTAATCAATATATAGCTTATGATCTGGAGAATAAAGGTTTTGAATATTATAGAATTGGTAAATAATAAAATAGACTACCTGTGGTAGTCGAGAAAAATAAAAAAGTTAAGAGTGAATAATATTCAAATGGTAGACCTCAAAGGTCAATATAACAAGATAAAAGATCAAATTGATACTGCTGTGATTCAAACCATTGAATCAACGGGTTTTATTAATGGCCCAATTGTAAAAGAGTTTTCTAAATCATTGGAGGAGTACCTTGGAGTTAAACATGTAATTCCTTGCGCCAACGGAACTGATGCACTCCAAATCGCACTCATGGCATTGTCTTTAAAGCCAGGTGATGAAGTAATTTGCCCCTCTTTTACCTATGTAGCAACTGCGGAAGTTATTTCTCTTTTAGGATTAACCCCTGTTATGTCAGATGTAGACCCTGATACTTTTAATATTACAGCGGAGATAATTAAGCCACTTATAACTAGTAAAACAAAGGCAATTGTACCCGTTCATCTTTACGGGCAATCTTGTGATATGGAAGGGATTATGAATTTAGCTGATGAGTTTGGCTTATATGTAATTGAAGATAATGCACAAGCAATAGGAGCCAAATATACGTTTAGTGATGGGATCGAAAAAAATACAGGGACTATTGGTCATATAGGTACTACTTCTTTTTTTCCATCGAAAAATCTAGGCTGCTATGGTGACGGGGGTGCAATGTTTACAAATGATGTTGAAATTGCCAAAAATCTTAAAATGATTGCGAATCATGGTCAAGAGGTGAAATATTATCATAAAGTCACAGGGTGTAATTCTAGATTAGATTCCATTCAAGCTGCAATCTTAAATATCAAATTAAACCATTTAGATAGCTATTCTTCTTCAAGAAATAAAATGGCCAAATATTATGATGAAAGTTTTTCAGAAATTTCAGAGTTATCAATACCAAAAAGACAGCACAATTCAACACATGTATTTCACCAATATACATTAAAGATTTTACCTGAATTAAGAAATTCTTTAATTGATTTTTTAAAGGAAAATAATATTCCTGTCATGATATATTATCCAGTACCACTTTATAAACAAGAAGCATTTAGTAACTATGTAACTAGTGATTTTACAATAACTAATGTTGAAGAATTATGTAATACAGTTTTTTCGCTTCCTATTCATACTGAAATTGAAAATTCATCCCAAGAATTCATCACACAAAAAATAAAAGAGTTTTTTAATAAATAAACTATAAACCACAGCAATACATATTTAAATGGAAATAAATTTTACTAAAAAAAGAGTTTTAATCACAGGTGGTGCTGGATTTATTGGCTCAAATTTATGTGAAGCACTTCTTAATAAAGATAATAAAGTAGTTTGTCTTGATAATTTTGTTACTGGTAAAAGAGATAATATAGCAGAATTTCTTGAAGACCCTAATTTTACTTTAATTGAGGGAGATATCAGAAATTTAGAGGCTTGTTTAAAAGCGACCAAAGATATAGATTATGTTTTGCATCAAGCGGCATTAGGTTCGGTTCCTAGATCCATTAAAGATCCCATTACCTCCAATGATGTGAATGTGAGTGGTTTTTTAAATATGTTAGTAGCTTCAAGAGATAATGGGGTGAAAAGATTCGTGTTTGCAGCTAGTTCTTCAACCTATGGAGACTCAGAATCAATGCCGAAAGTTGAGGATGTTGTCGGGAAACCTTTATCACCTTATGCTATTACAAAATATGTAAACGAACTCTATGCAGATGTTTTTTCAAAAACTTATGGTTTAGAAACCATTGGTCTTCGATACTTTAACGTATTTGGTAGAAAGCAAGATCCTAACGGAGCCTATGCAGCAGTAATTCCAAAATTTGTTAGCCAGTTAATGAAAGTGGAATCTCCAGTTATTAATGGTGACGGAAATTATTCAAGAGATTTCACCTACATTGATAATGTGATACAAGCAAATTTATTAAGCCTAGTCACAACTAACGAAAAAGCAATTAATACTATCTATAATGTAGCCTATGGAGATCGTAATACATTGAATGATTTAATGAACTATTTAAAAGAGTATTTATCTGAGTTTGATTCAAAAATTTCAAGCGTTGAAGTTATATACGGCCCAAATAGAGCAGGTGACATCCCTCATTCACATGCAAGTATAGTTAAAGCAAAAGAAAATTTAAATTATAACCCTCAGTTTACGCTTCAACAAGGTTTGAAAGAAGCTGTAAAATGGTATTGGAAAAATTTATAAATAAATATGAAAAAAGACAAAATAGCAATTATAGGATTAGGATATGTAGGTTTGCCTTTGGCAAGATTGTTTGCTACAAAATATTCAGTAGTTGGTTTTGATATTAATACCGATAGAGTTTCAGAGTTAATGTCCGGGGTTGATTCTACCTTAGAGGTGGATAATGAAATATTACAATCTGTACTTATTGTTGAAGATTCTGATGAAATTGGACTGTTTTGCACCAATCAGTTAGATAAAATTAAAGATTGTAATTACTACATTGTAACCGTTCCAACACCTGTTGATAAAAATAATAGACCTATTTTATTGCCGCTTATAAAGGCGAGTGAAACCGTTGGCGAAGTCTTAAAAAAGGGAGATATTGTAATTTATGAATCTACAGTGTATCCAGGAGCTACAGAGGAAGATTGTGTGCCAGTTCTAGAAAAAGTTTCTGGGTTAAAATTTAATAAAGATTTTTATGCAGGATATTCACCAGAGAGAATTAATCCAGGAGATAAAGAGCATACGGTTGAGAAAATATTAAAAGTCACCTCAGGATCAACTCTTGAAGTTGGAGAAAAGGTAAATGATTTATACAAATCTGTAATTACAGCAGGTACGTATTTGGCTCCAACCATAAAAGTAGCGGAAGCTTCAAAAGTAATTGAAAACTCTCAACGGGATATAAACATCGCTTTTGTAAATGAACTTGCCAAGATATTTAATTTAATGGATATCAACACTCATGATGTGTTGGAAGCTGCCGGAACAAAGTGGAATTTCTTGCCTTTTAAGCCAGGTTTGGTTGGTGGGCACTGTATAGGGGTGGATCCTTATTATTTGGCTCAAAAAGCCCAAGAGTATGGTTACCATCCTGAAATTATTTTAGCTGGCCGAAGATTAAACGACGGTATGGGAGATTATGTGGCCTCTGAGATTGTAAAGTGTATGATTAAGAAAGACATCCCTGTAAATGGATCTAAAGTTCTAGTTTTAGGAATTACCTTTAAAGAAAATTGTCCAGATGTAAGAAATACTAAAGTAGTAGATCTTATAAATGCTTTAAAAGATTATGGAACAAATATCACAATTCATGATCCTTGGGCTAATGAAGAAGAAGTAATGCATGAATATGGAATGATGTCATCAAAAAAAATACCTGATACCAAATTTGACGCCATTGTTTTAACAGTTGCTCACAATAAATTCATGAATTTAGATTTTTCACTTTTATTAAAAGATAAGTCTGTGATTTACGATGTGAAAAATATTCTGCCAACTTCTTTAGTTGATAGAACACTTTAATTTTGTAATATGAAAGAAAAAAAATATTTCTCCCATGAAACAGCTATAATTGATAAGGGTTGTCTAATCGGTAAGAATACTAAAATTTGGCATTTTTCTCATTTAATGGCTAATAGTGTGGTGGGAGAAAATTGCAATATAGGTCAAAATGTTGTTATTTCTCCTGATGTAATTTTAGGTAGCAACACTAAAGTACAAAATAATGTATCTATATACACTGGGGTAGTATGTGAAGATGATGTTTTTTTGGGCCCATCGATGGTATTTACAAATGTTATAAACCCCAGAAGTGCCGTAAATCGTAGAAATGATTATATGACTACAATAGTTAAAAAAGGAGCTAGCATTGGAGCTAATGCTACGATTGTTTGTGGAAATGATATTGGAAAATTTTCATTTATAGGAGCTGGTGCTGTGGTAACTAAAGAAGTGCTGGATTATTCATTAGTAGTTGGAAATCCATCTCAACACATTGGATGGGTAAGTGAATACGGACATCGATTAGATTTTAATGAAAAGGGAATTGCCACTTGTTTTGAAAGTAATCAAGAATATTTAATAGAAAATAATAGAGTAAAAAGAATTAAATAGATGAAGAATTTTGCACTTATCGGAGCTTCTGGTTACATAGCTCCAAGACACTTAAAAGCAATAAAGGATACAGATAGCAATTTATTAGCAGCACTCGATCGTTTTGATAGTGTTGGTATTATGGACAGTTATTTCCCAGATGCAGCTTTTTTTGTGGAAACTGAACGATTTGATAGGCATATTGAAAAACTAAAATATGACAAAGGTATTGAGTTAGATTATGTGAGCATTTGTACACCAAATTACTTACATGATGCTCATATAAGAATGGCTTTAAGAAGAGGAGCTGATGCAATTTGTGAAAAACCGCTAGTTACAAATCCTTGGAATCTGGATGCGCTCCAAAAAATGGAAAAAGAATCAGATCAACGTGTTTGGAATATTTTACAATTACGTCTACATCAAAGTATTATAGATTTAAAAGCAAAGGTAGACTCTGCGCCAAAGGACAAAGTATTTGAAATAGATTTAACGTATCTAACATCTCGTGGTAATTGGTATTACACCTCGTGGAAAGGTGATCAAAGTAAGTCTGGAGGTATCGCAACAAATATTGGTGTTCATTTCTATGACATGCTTTCCTGGATTTTTGGAAGTGTGAAAAGAAATGATGTACATGTTCAATCCCACGATAGAGCTTCTGGATATTTAGAGTTTGAAAGAGCTAGAGTTCGTTGGTTTTTGTCAATTAATTATGACTTATTACCTCAAGAAATAAAAGCGAAAGGACAAAGAACCTATAGATCAATTACCATTGAAGGTGAAGAGTTAGAATTTAGTGTTGGTTTTTCAGACTTACACACAAAAGTGTATAGAGGAGTATTAGAAGGAAATGGATATGGTATAGAAGATGCTAGACAGGCTATTGAAATTGTTCATGATATTAGAAATTCAAATCCTATTGGTTTAAAAGGAGAGTATCATCCATTTGCTAAATTTCCTTTAACTAAGCATCCTTTTAAAAAATAAATTATCCAAATAGAATATAGTTTTAATTAATAAGTATTGTAAATATGAAAGTAATAATTTTAGCAGGAGGTTACGGTTCAAGATTAGGTAGTGTCACAGAATTAATCCCAAAACCAATGGTAGAAGTAGGTGGTAGGCCCATAATATGGCACATTATGAAATCATATGCTCATTACGGCTACAAGGAATTTGTGATTGCACTTGGTTATAAGGCTAATGTAATCAAAGATTATTTTTTAAAGTTACAGAGTTATAATAATGATTTTACTATAAATACTGCTAACGGGGAAATCACATATTACAATGGAGTCTCTGATGAATGGAAAGTTACGTTGGTTGACACCGGTTTAGAAACTCTTAAAGGAGGTCGAATTAAGAGACTAGAAAAGTATTTAGACGATGTAAATATGTTGACTTATGGAGATGGTGTAGCTAATATTGACATTAATAATCTTGTTAAATTTCATAAAAACCATGGTAAATTAGTTACTATAACTGGTGTAAAACCTCCGTCTATGTTTGGTGAGGTACTTGAAGAAAATGGACTGGTACTTTCTTTTGAGGAAAAACCACAAACAAGCAAAGGTTTGATCAATGGTGGTTACATGGTTTTTAATAAAGATATGCTCAATAGTTTAACCTCAGACGTAAACTGTGACTTTGAAATTGGGCCCTTAGAGGAACTAGCGAAAAAAAGTGAAGTTATGACATTTAAGCATGAGGGTTTTTGGGAGTGTGCTGATACTGTGAGAGATGTTAATCATCTGAATAAGATTTGGAATAATAATGAAGCAAAATGGAAAGTTTGGAAATAAATTCTCTTTTACAAACTTATAAAGGAAAAAAAGTTTTAATTACTGGTCACACTGGCTTTAAAGGTTCTTGGCTTTCTATTTGGTTACATAATTTAGGTGCAGATGTAGTTGGAATATCTCTAGATCCTAAATCTGAAAAGGATAATTTTGTATTATCCAAAATTGAAAAAAAAATAAGAGATTACAGAGCTGACATACGAGAATTATCTATAATTGAAGAAATTATTGAAATTGAAAAACCGGAGATATTGTTTCATTTAGCAGCCCAACCAATAGTCTTAGATAGTTACGACGATCCTGTTTATACTTTCGAGACAAACGTAATAGGTACTGTTAATTTACTTGAAGCTTTTAGAAAGTCTGCGAGTTTACAAACGGGTGTTTTTATAACAACAGATAAATGTTATGAAAACATTGAGAAAGATTATAGTTATAAGGAAACAGATCCTATGGGTGGGTATGACCCATATAGTGCTAGTAAAGGTGCCTCAGAGCTTGTAATTAGTTCTTACAGACGTTCTTTTTTTCAAGATTCAGAAAAAAAGATAGCCTCTGCTAGAGCCGGCAATGTAATTGGTGGTGGAGATTGGGCTCCATTTAGAATTATAGTGGATATTATAAATGCTATCGAAAAAGAAGAGACAATTGAAATTCGAAATCCACATGCAACTCGCCCTTGGCAGCATGTTTTAGAGCCTCTAGGGGGCTACTTATTGCTTGGTGCCAAGATGATTAGTGAAAAAAAGTTCGATGAAGCTTGGAATTTTGGACCTGAGAAAGAAAATATAGTTTCGGTAGAAGAGCTGTTGAATAAAACAATAGTTAATTATGGAAAAGGGGAATGGAATGACATTTCAGATAAAGAAAAATTGCATGAGGCTAAGTTGCTTTCTTTAGATATAACAAAGGCCAAAAATAAACTTGGTTGGAATCCATTGTTTGATTTAGATCAGACAATAGCCTTCACCGTTGATTGGTACAAGAGGTATAAAACAGAGGATGTTTTTAATCTATGCACAGAGCAAATAGAAAATTATTCTAACTACTGGAATACACAAAATGATATTTAAAGAAAGAGATATAAGAGGCGTTTTCGAAATTATATTAGCCCCTCGTAACGATAGCAGAGGTTTTTTTATGAGAACCTTTGATGATTCTATTTTCAAAGAAAAAGGACTTGATAGAAACTGGGTACAAGAAAACCATTCTAGATCTGAAGAAAAAGGCATTATTAGAGGGTTACACTTTCAACTTCCCCCATTTTCAGAATCTAAGATGGTGCGTTGTGTTAACGGTTCAGTATTAGATGTATTTGTTGATTTAAGAGAGGATTCCGAAACGTTCGGACAATTTGATAGTATTGAGCTTAGTGCAGATAATAAAAAAATGATATTTATCCCACGAGGATTCGCCCATGGGTTTTGTACTTTAACAGAAGTAAGTGAGGTAGTATACAAGGTTGACAATTTTTACTCTAAGGAGAATGAAAGAGGACTTTTATGGAATGATAAAACAATTCGGATTAATTGGCCAACTGATAAACCTATTCTATCTGCTAAGGATGAAAAAAATATGACATTAAAACAATTTATAACGGAGTATAAACACATTTCAAACAAATAAACAATGAACATCAGACTTTTCAAACCCTCCTTTGGAGATGAAGAATTACAAAACATAAAAGAAGCTATGGACCGCTCATGGGTTGGTTTAGGACCCAATGTAAATGAATTTGAAAAACAATGGGCCAAGTTTGTTGGATGTAAAATAGCAATAGGAGTAAATTCGGCTACTGCTGCATTACATTTGGCTTTGGCTGCCTTTAAATTCCCAGAGGGATCAAAAGTTTTGGTTCCCTCATTAACATTTTCATCAACTGCAAGTGCAGCTTTGTACAATCGATTAATACCAGTTTTTGTTGATTCTGACCCTGTTACCTTAGGTATGGATTTGAATGATATGAAAAGAAAATATACAGATGATGTAGTTGCTGTAATGCCAGTACATTTTGCAGGACATCCAGTACCGATGGAAGAATTAATGCCTTGGGCTGAGGAAAAAGGATTAGCAGTGATTGAGGATTGCGCACATACTGCTGGCGCAATTTACAAAGGAAAAGTGTTGGGTACCTGGGGTGATATAGGGTGTTATTCATTTGAAGAGAAAAAACTAATGACAACCGGGGACGGTGGGATGATGGTTACTAACCAACCCGAATTATTCAAGGATGTGAAGGCCATGCGTTGGGTAGGTATTGATAAAGACAATTGGAAAACTGCCCAAGCTTATACAGATGCTAATAAAGATGCTTTGCATTGGTTTTATGAACTTAACGTCTTGGGTTATAAATATAATATGAATGACCTTGCTGCTGCAATTGGGTTAGCACAATTAAAAAAACTCCCAAAGTTTAATGCACGTAGGGCAGAAATAATTAGAATGTATTTAGATGGTATAAAAGATATCGATGGAATTGAGCCTTTAGTGCCCTTTGAGCCAGAAAACTATTGTTACCAAATGTTTGGAATACGTGCTGAAAAACGTGATGATTTAATGATATACTTAAAATCTAAAGGTATAGCAACAGGTTGTCATTATACTCCTTTAAGTTTACAGCCTTTATTTAAGCCTTATGCCAAGGATTGTGAATTTATTGAAAAAGAAGTCGATACATTTATTACGTTACCGTTACATGCTGAATTGACGGATGAGGAGTTAAGTTATATTTTAAAATATTTAAATAAATTTTAATTCTAATTTTGGAGACAATAGGACAAGAAAAAAAAGTATGGACTGATTTATGGGAAAATAGTAAGATAGAAGTTGAAATAGACATGTGGGATTACTATGGTCTAAGGCCATATATATTAAAATATACCCCACGTTTTGGAGATGTACTAGAGGCTGGATGTGGTTTGGGGAAATTCAATTTCTATTTGAGTCGACTTGGGATAAACACAATAGGATTAGATTTTTCTAAGGAAACAATTCTTTTCCTTAAGGAATGGCAAAAAAAAAATGGGTTTAATTTACCTTTTGTTGAAGGGGATATTAAGCAGATGCCTTATGAAGATAATTCATTGAGTGGCTATTTGTCGTTTGGGGTAATGGAACATTTTATTGAAGGTCCTAAGGAAGCGATGGATGAAATGTATAGGGCATTACGACCAGGAGGAGTTGCTATAATTACAACGCCTAACAATTCTTGGAATGTTATGCGTGGAAGTACCAAAAAGAGGATTAAGAATACGGTTAAAAAGATATTACGCAAGAAAATTATTAGACCACCTTTTTTTCAATACTATTATTCTCCCACAAAACTAAAATCACTAGTTGAAGCCTCTGAAATGAAGGTCACAAAACATATTGGTGCTGCTTTTTTATTTACATTCACCGAGTTTTTTGGAAAAAATAAATCGCATAATGTTTCAAGCAATGACATATATAATAGAATTGCCAGTAGAGTCGATAAGTCGTTCTTAAAGACATTTGGTTCACAATCAATAACTATTTCTGTAAAAATACATGAAATAATGCACTGTTTTTTGTGTGGTGATAGAAGTGCAAAACTAAATTCTCTTGATAAATATGATGTTCCAATATGTGAGAATTGTGAAAATGAAAGTAATTCAGTTCATTATTTAAAGGACAGAATTGTATCATTTAAGGAAGAGTATTCTTTCAATCCTAGGAGGCTATCTGTTGTTGAGAAAAGGACTTGCTCTTTTTGCACAGAAGAATATAATACAGATCCATTATTTGAAGATTTCGGGTTTAATAAGAATGTTTGTCCTGATTGTTTGAAAAAGCCAAAGATAAATGTAAGCTTGTCAAATGAAAATGTTAAACCAATTTGGAGAGACAGAAAAACAGCTGAAGGTCTACATGAGAAATAAGTATGAGAATCCTGCTATAGTTTTTGGTCTATCTGAAACGGGTTTGGCAATAGGACGAAGCTTGGGAAAACTTGGTGTTAAAGTTTATGGAGTTTCTTATGCTAAAGAAATTGGATACTATTCAAGATATATTGAAGGAAAGGTGTTTACACATCCACAAGAGAATGATGAAATTGCCTTACAAGAATTAAGCGATTTTTGTAATACTTTAGCTAAGAAACCAGTTGTTTTTATTGCTTCAGATGTATATTTAATGTTATATGCTAGGAATCAAGAATTCTTCGATAAATATTTTTTACATAATCTATCTAATAAAAAATTAATAATAGATATTCAAGACAAATACATTCAATATAAAATGGCATTAAAAGCCAATATTGATGTGCCGAAAACTGTTTTTACAGACATAAGTAAACCCATTGAAAATCAAATAAGCGAACTCACTTATCCTGTTTTTATTAAAGCCAGAGACGTTAATATATGGAGGATTAAAGTAAGTGGTTCTAAAAAAGGATTTGTAATTGATAATGAAGAACAACTTATTAAAAAGTTAGATTTATTAAAAAAACTGGAAGTTCCTGTTATAGTGCAAGAAATAATAAAGAGTTCAGATGATAAAAACACTAAGATAAGTGTGTTTATTGATAAAAAGGGAAATACAAAACTAGCATTTACATTAAAAAAGATTCATCAAAATCCCATACATTTTGGTATAGCTACTTGTGCTCAGAGTATAAAGGATGAAAAACTTAAACAAATAGGAACAAAACTATTTAATTCTATAAACTATATAGGTGTTGGAAGTGCAGAATTTAAGTATGATGAACGAGATGGGAAAACTAAGCTAATAGAAATTAATTCAAGATACTGGCAACAAAATGCTTTGGCAGATTTATGTGGAATGAATTTTCCATTAATGGATTATTTATGTGCAACTGGTCAGAACCCTGAGAATATTTATAGGTTTGATTACGGAAAAAAATATTTAAATCTGTTTTCAAGTTATAAATCGTTCCAACAATACAGAAAGGTAAATGAGTTAACTTTTAGGGGATGGCTTAGTGATATTAAAGGGGATAAAACCATTGCTTTTTTCCATTTTGATGATTTTAATATAGTTTATCGTATTCTCAAAAGACAAATTTTAGTTAATGCATTGGCTTTTAGAAACAAATTAAGAAATTAATGAAAAATATTGTTATTCAAACCAACGATCGTTTCACCAGAGAAAGTTGGTTAAAGAGATTTGAGGAAAATTTTGAGGGTAATTACGAAGATAATTTTTTAGTTCAATTCGTTTCGGACACAAAAAGTTTATTGGTGAAATTGCCTCAGGCTGATTATTGTTTTTCTTTTAATTTTCCTGAATTTGAATTGGTAAAGCATTTAGAACTTTTATATCTAGGTATTAGCAACATTAATTATCTTGATAAATATAACATACCAAAAGAGTTTAATTTAGAGACATCTAAGGGTATTGCTAGTAGTATTATTGCAGAACATTCACTTCTAATGGCATTATCTCTTATACGTGAATTTCCTAGCGCTATATTAAATCAAAAAAAAAGAAAATGGGACCAAGCCGCTTTTTTTGAAGCAAACATAAGATCCATTCGAGATTATAATATTGGAATACTTGGTATAGGTAATAATGGGACAGCAATTGCTGAAATATTTCAGAATATTGGATGTAATGTTTTGGGATATTCCAATAATAAAGGAAAAGATAAGTCTATAAACAAATGGTATTTAAAAGATCAACTAAATCAATTTTTAACAGATAGTGAGATTATTATTGTTGCATTGCCATTACGCACTGATACTTGTCATTTTATTGATGAAGAGAAGCTATTGGCTATGGGTGGAGAAACAATGATTATTAATATTGCAAGAGGTGAAATTATTAATGAAAATGCATTATATAAGGCTTTGAAAAATAATCAAATCAAAGCCGCCGCGCTTGATGTGTTCGAAAAAGAACCCTTGTCTAGATGGTCACAACTCTGGAAATTGCCAAATTTGATTATTACTCCTCATACAGCTGGTAATATTCATTTTCTTATCAACGAAATTCAAAATGATTTCATTAGTAAAGTGAGATTTAATGCTTAAGCAAAAATTTTTAGTCCAGTTTGGCTCTAATATGTCATTGAGAATATTGGGGTTAATTTCAGGAATTGTGGTGGCAAGGGTTGCTGGGCCGGAAGTGCTAGGTACGATTGCTTACGCTACTGCTTATGTTGGGATCTTCGGGTTTATTACGGGTTTATTTGGAACAGGTAATATTAAATTAATATCCGAAGGTAAAGATATTGGGGATAGTTTGGCCACCTATTCAAGATTACAGATAATAGCTATAATTATTTTTCTTTTTACAGTTTTAATATGGTTTGCTGTTCAGAAATATATTTTAAATTATCAGTTCGAAAGTAGCATTCATGAACAAGTAATTATCATAACGCTTTTCGCAATGGTAATAACTAAGCTAATACAGTTTAATGATTCTACTTTTACAGGTCAACTAAAACAAGCTAAGGCAAATTTACCAAAGATAGTACGAGGCATATTATTTCAACTAGGAAAAATAGTTGTGGTTCTATTAGGTTTCAATGCGGTGGGTTTGGTTGGTTGGAATTTATTGACAGGTATAATAGTTTTACCCATAGCAATTAATCTTTTTCGCTCTTTACCTTATGGGAAGTATAGGAAAGAATTGGCTAAAAACCATCTTAAAATTGCAATTCCTATTTCTTTAATAGTTATACTAAACTCACTTATTGGTTATTCAGATAGATTAATTCTTCAACATTATACAAATTCTACTGAATTAGGGTATTTTGCTGCAGCTTTTTCTTTAGGAGGAATGATTCTTATTCTGGGCAATACAATGGGTACCGTATTTTTCCCATTATTTTCTCGATATATAAAAGAAAATAACTGGGAAAATCTTAATGTTAAAATTAATAAATTTCAAACCTTTATAGCAAGTTTTATTCTTCCATTCATTTGTTTACTTGGTATTATTGCTGAACCACTATTACTGGCTGTTTTAGGAGATAAATATCAAAATAGTATTACTCCCTTTATATTTCTGATTTATGCATCTTATATTACAATTGTTGGGATGCCTTATGGTAATATATTAAGCGGAATGGGTAAGTTTTATATGAATTTCTGGTTAAAATTGGCAAAATTCATCTTCTACATTATTAGTGTTATTTATTTTGTCTCAACAGAATATTTAGGGCTTGGAGCTATTGGTTTGGCAATAAATCTGTTAGCTGTAAATGTTTTCCATAATATATTAGTTATTTTGGCGTCAATACGGACTGGGGAAGTTAATTTTGACTATCGAGTTTTATTAACCTATTTGGTTATATTTATTATGGTTTTAACATCTTATTTAGTTGTACCTTTTTTAAAAGATATTACAATGTATTGGTGGGTTTTATTTCCTCCAATTTTTTTAATAATTGTATTCGGTATTTTATTTTCGGTAAATTTAATTACAAAAAAACAAGTGTATGAATTAATCGAAATAGTTAATCCAAAATTGACTTATAAGTATATTAAAAAGGAAATGAATGAGTAAAAAGTATCATGTTATATATATTAAGACCTTTAGTCCAAAATTTGGCTATATTAAGGAGAATAACTCTTTAGACAGGGCGGCTCATGTTTGGTATAATCCTAAAAATGAAAAAATTGGTGTTTGGCAAGAGGATTGGGCTTTTCAGTTTGGCAATAAAGTACTGGATAAATTCGATCATTATACTTGGGAAGTTTGGCGTCCCGATGTAAGAGCAGATAAAGTATATGCTCATACTTTTAATAATGGTTTGTTAACAAAATCATTTCCTGTTAAAAACATTAAATTATGGAGCGGATTAAATAAAACGGACTTTATATTTTCTCCGGAGATGATTGATTATCTCAATAATTACATAAATAATAAACCACATAATACAGAATACTTAATTGTTCTACCCGCTAGTAGAAATGCTTTTGGGTTAAATATACAAGAGAAATTTTCCGATAGGGTGGCGATCCACTTTAACCATTTTTTATATTCTCAAGTTTTATTAGGAAAATTTAAATTTTCAATTAACCCAGTAAGGATGTTGCATGATTTTATTAAAGGCAGGCAACAACTACAATTTATGATGCACATTAAAAGTTTAATGTTAGCCCATAAAGCTTTTATTCCTGAAATAAAGGAAAAATTTTCTTGCAAAGTGAATTTCAATACTTTTGGAGCAGATTTAGAGTTTTGGAAGCCTAGTATATCTTCAAATGAAGCAAAAAAAGAATTAAATATAGAAAACAAAGGTCATATCTTTTTATTTTCATCTCGATTGGTTCCTGAATATCAAATTCATGAAGCATTAAATGTTATCAATCAATTAAAATATAAAAAATTTCATTGTTTTTTCACATCTCAGGGGCCTGAAAAATATGGTCTATTATTAAATAGATTGATTAAGAAATACAATTTAGAAGATAAGGTTACATTTTTGGGATATATTGATGAGGAAAAACTCAAATTATTATATTCTGCAACAGATACGTTTTTTATGACTAGCATTATTAATGCTGGACCAATGTCTACTTTTTATGCCATGCTAATGGGAAATCAGATAATTACAACAGATGCGGGACTTGCGGCAGAAGTACTAAAAGAAAATGATTGCGGCTTTATTGTACCATCAATTGGTTACAAGAAATGGAAGCAAGCTATGGAGTATGCAATAAATGACAAAAAAATAAATAAAATTGATGTCAATAAAGTTAAAGAATTATTTGATTGGAATAATAGAATAGAAAAGTGGGATCAAATATTTACTGGTGCGATTCAATCACAACAAATTTTATAATACGAAATGCTAAACTTAATAGGAAGAAGCAAAGAACTCTTCAGCAAAGATATCCAAAATCATAGAGTAGAATTAGAACAAATAGTTTCTAACTCTAAATTTTTGGTAATCGGGGGAGCAGGTTCTATAGGACAAGCAGTAACTAAAGAGATTTTTAAAAGAAATCCTCTAAAGATTCATGTGGTTGATATTTCTGAAAATAATCTGGTGGAACTAGTACGAGATATTAGAAGTTCTTTTGGATATATCAGTGGTGATTTTCAGACATTTGCCCTTGATGTTGGTTCAATAGAATATGATGCTTTCTGGAAAGTTGATGGACAATACGATTATGTATTAAATCTTTCCGCTTTAAAACATGTGAGAAGTGAAAAAGATCCTTTCACTTTAATGCGTATGATTGATACTAATATTTTTAACACCGATAAAACTCTTCAACAGGCAATTGAAAATGGTGTTAAAAAATATTTTTGTGTTTCAACAGATAAAGCAGCCAATCCAGTAAATATGATGGGCGCTTCCAAACGTATTATGGAAATGTTTGTAAATCGAAGAAGCAAAGAAATAAATGTTTCGATGGCGCGGTTTGCCAATGTGGCATTTTCAGATGGTTCTTTATTGCATGGTTTTAATAATCGGCTTGAAAAAAACCAACCTATTGTTGCTCCTAACGATGTCAAAAGATATTTTGTGATACCAAAAGAGGCGGGTGAGCTTTGTTTAATGTCTTGCATCTTTGGTGAAAATCGAGATATTTATTTTCCTAAACTTAATGAAAATTTACATTTAACTACTTTTTCTGAAATTGCAGTGAGATATTTAAAAGAAAAAGGATTAAATCCTGTTCTTTTTAAAACAGAAGAAGAAGCACGTAGTTTTTTTATAGGCCACGCTAATAATAAATTAACAATCACTAATAGCAAAAAATGGCCTTGCTTATTTACAAAAAGTGATACCACAGGAGAAAAGGATTTTGAAGAGTTTTTTACTGATAAGGAAACTTTAAATATGGATCGTTTTGAAAACCTTGGAATTGTTAAAAACGATCTTCATATTGAAGACAACAAATTGAAGCTGTTTGAAAATACGATTGCAAAGTTAAAAATTGACAAACAATGGGATAAACAACAAATAGTTGATTTATTCTTTAAAATGATTCCAAATTTTGGACATAAAGAAGTCGGGAAGTATTTGGATGCTAAAATGTAAAATAATAAAAGTAACAACCGGAGCAAAGCTTTGCGAGAAAAAAATAAGTAGATTTGATAATCTAACTTTTACTTCTCCAAATTAAAAACTTAAGCTACCTATATTAGATATAATGCACCAAGAAACAATAAAATTCATTCGAAAAGTTTATAATAAACCAATAGGTTTTATCCCACTTCATGAACCTATCTTTGGAGGTAATGAGAAGAAGTATCTAATGGAGTGTATAGATTCAACCTTTGTTTCAAGTGTTGGGAAATACGTTACACAGTTTGAGGAGATGATGGCAGAGTATACAGGCTCAAAATATGCTGTTGCGACCGTAAATGGAACTGCTGCTCTACATATAGCTTTACTGTTATCGGGTGTAAAAGAAAATGACGAGGTCATTACTCAACCACTTACTTTTGTTGCTACCGCTAATGCAATTTCTTATACGGGGGCAAAACCCATTTTTATTGATGTAGATAGAAATACCATGGGTTTATCACCTCAATCATTAAAAGAATGGTTAAAACAATCAACGATAAAACGATTCAACAAAACCACAAATCAACGGGAAACAATTAATAAAGAAACAGGGAAACAAATTTCCGCATGTATACCGATGCACACTTTTGGGCATCCTTGTAGAATAGACGAAATAAAAATAATTTGCGATGAATATAATATTTCCTTAATTGAAGATGCAGCAGAAAGCCTAGGGAGTACCTATAGAGGAAAACATACTGGAACCTTTGGGTTATTTGGAACGTTGAGTTTTAATGGAAATAAAACAATTACAACAGGTGGAGGAGGTATGCTGCTTACCAATGATAAAGAATTAGCTAAAAAAGCAAAACACATTACCACAACAGCAAAACAACCCCATAAATGGGAATATATACATGATGTAATTGGATACAATTATCGGCTAACTAATTTAGCAGCTGCTTTAGGAGTGGCACAAATGGAGCAATTACCAGATTTTATAAAAAGAAAAAGAGAATTAGCGAAGAAATATGAAATCTTTTTTAAAGACTCAGGTATCGAATTTGTTAGTGAAAAAAAGAATACGGAGGCCAATTATTGGCTTAATGCACTTATATTGAAGGATAGAAAGGAAAGAGATGAATTTTTAGAACAAACCAATGAAGTTGGAATCATGACACGTCCTATTTGGGAATTGATGAATAAATTGCCCATGTTCAAAGATTGTCAAAAGGGAGATTTATCAAATTCTGAGTGGTTGGTTGATAGATTAGTTAATATTACGAGTAGTGTTATTTAAAAATATGCACAAAAAAGAAATAATACTTATTGGAGGCGGTGGTCATTGCAAATCATGTATCGATGTGATTGAACAAGAGGATAAATATCAAATAAAAGGAATTATTGATTTACCTTCTGAGTTAGGTAAAACAATTTTAGGTTATGAGGTAATTGGAAATGATAGTGAAATAATTAACTATATAAAGGCTGGTTATAACTTTCTGATTACTATTGGGCATATGGGTGATTCAATGCTAAGAGAAGGGTTATTTAATTTAGTGAGTAATAATAAGGGTGATCTCCCAGTGATTATTTCTCCAAATGCTTATGTGTCTAAACACGCTAAAGTTAGGAAAGGAACAATCATAATGCATAATGCAATTGTAAATACAGATGCAAGTATTGGACAAAATTGTATTATTAATAATAAGTCATTAATAGAGCATGACTGTGTTATTAAAAATCATACTCACATTTCTACAAATGCAATACTCAATGGTGAGGTAATGATTGGTGAAAATTGTCTTATTGGCAGTAGTAGTATCATTAGAAATAATGTAAATATCACATCTAAAACTATTATTGGTGCAGGATCTGTTGTAGTAAAAGATGTTATTGAGAGAGGCATTTATATAGGGAATCCTGCTAAAAAAATAAATTAATGTTAGAAGGGAAAGTTGAAAAAAGAAAAATAGATATTGATGAAGACTTGCTATCTGCCCTTAAACAAATGGACAAAATCGACAAGAAACTATTGCTTGTTTTTGATGCTGAAAAGTTTATAAATGTATTGAGTGTGGGAGATATTCAAAGAGCCATTTTAGAAAATGTTCCTTTAGGTTCTCCAGTTAAAAATATATTGAGAGAAAAAACAAGAGTTGCTAAACAAGGCGAAAGTCAGTCTTCTATAAAGGAGATAATGCGTGAAAATCGCATTGAGTGTATGCCGGTTGTTGATCAAAATAATAACCTTGTAGAGATTTTATTTTGGGAGGATGTATTTGATAAAAATGAGAAAATTTCAAAATCCAAATTGAATTTACCTGTTGTTATTATGGCAGGCGGTAAAGGCACAAGATTAAAACCGCTTACAAATGTGATTCCCAAACCTTTAATACCCCTTGGAGATAAAACTATTGCAGAAGAGATAATGAACCGCTTTGTAGATGTAGGGTGTAGTGATTTTTATTTATCTGTAAATTATAAAGCTGAAACCATAAAGCATTATTTTGAACAATTAAAAAATAATACTTATCAATTGAGCTATTTTCAAGAGGAAAAACCCCTTGGAACAGCCGGTAGTTTATTTTTAATAAAAGATAAAATTGACACCACCTTTTTTGTTAGCAATTGCGATATTATTATTGACGAGGATTATTCAGAAATATTAAAATATCATCAAGAAAACAAGAATGAACTTACTATAGTATCTGCTTTAAAGCATTATTCAATTCCTTATGGTACTATCAAAACTGGAGCTAAAGGGGGGTTAACCGAGTTAATTGAAAAACCCGAACTTACATTTCAAATAAATTCGGGCATGTATATACTAGAACCTCATTTGCTTAAAGAAATACCTGAAAATAATTTTTTTCATATTACTCATTTAATTGAAAATATAATGAAAAGAAAAGGAAAAGTTGGTGTTTTTCCAGTTAGTGAAGGTAGTTGGACTGATATTGGGGAATGGAATGTTTATTTAGATAAAATAAATAAATAGGATGGTGCGATTCTATAAAGATTTGATGTTGCCTGAATATAAGTCCCGAATAGATTATTTATTTTGGTTATTGATTTTCTTTTTAACCGATACTGGTGGTATTATTACTAGTTTGGGCTTGAACATTAGAATTGCAAACCTATTCTCTTTTGTAGGTGTTTTCGTCGTTTTTCTTTTGGCATCTAATGGGAAGGGGTTTAGGATTGTTTTAAGAGACACTTTGTTTAAAAAGCTATTGACGATTTTGTTTTTTTGGTTTGTTTTTTATTATATACTATGGTTTTTAGTTTTTAACGATGATTATTCTGTTATATCATTAAAATCGAGATTGATTAAATCGCGTTTTTATTATTTAAATTGGTTACTCTGTATTCCAACGTATTATTTCATTTTACATAGAGGTACAGTTTTGTTTCTTAAACTTTTTTTAAAACTCTCTACTCTAATTACTATTTTATTATTAATAACTCAATTCTTGGGGATTAATATAATCTCTATCAATACTTTTAGTAGAGGTTATGTTGATGTTGATAGAGTATCTATGGCTGGTTCTGATTTCTTACAGTTAGGTTTGTACCTATTTGCAACATTACTCATTATACCAGCATATTATTACTCTCAATTTCGGAAATTATTGATTTTCGGTACAATATCTGTGTTGTTGATTTATGTTTTATCCTTAACACGAAGATATTACTTCTACATGATATTGTCTTTTATATTAGGTGAACTATTGAGTAGATATCTATTTAATAAAACGATTTTAGCAAAAGGGAAATTCTTAGTAATAGGGTTTTTTGGTTTTTTGATACTGTCCTTAAGCCTACCGCGTTATACCGAAGCGATTCAAAAAGGTGTTATGTCTGCTTTTGCATCAGATAAGAATACTTATGGAACAACAAAAAAACGAATGGAATTATCAGGGCAGATAGCAACAGTTAAATTATTTCAAGATAATTTTCTGCTTGGTACGGGTTATATGAATGAATGGTATTCAACAAACGAGGATAATGTGAAAACAGAATATGGGATTGAGGGGGCTGATTATATTTTTCTTTCCACCACTGCTATGTATGGAGTTTTGGGTTTAGTACTTTTTTTACCTTTTTATTATTTATTTTATAAAACTTTATTCAAAACGTTAAAAAGAATAAAAAGACAAAAACATATAATTATGAATAACAAGAGTCTTGTTGCTCCTTTTATTATTTTTATCTCCTTAAGCTTGTTTTTTTTAACACATCTACTATCATATCCTAATTGGTTTCATTTTATTGGACCTGCCGCTGGTACCAAAGAGTTATTTATATATGTAGGAATAATGTTTGGTGTAATGACCAGATTAAATAGTTTAATTAGTATAAATCAGATACATGAAGAAAATGTCAAGTAGTCCATTTGTTACTGTACTTATCCTATCCTATAATGGTAAAAAATTGTTGGATGATTCTATTTCAAGTTATTTAGCAAATGATTATGTTAATTTTGAAGTCGTTGTTATTGATAATGGTTCTTCAGATGGGACTAAAGAGTACGTTGCAAATAAGTGGCCAAGTGTTAAATTATTACGTAGTGAGGTGAATTTAAAATATTCAGGAGGATTTAATTTTGGATTAAAATATGCTTTTACAGAAAAAAAATCAGATTATGTTTTAATTACCAATAATGATGTGAAGGTTGACGATAAGTTGATCTCTTCTACAGTGGCTACAGCCCTTAATAATACAAAAGTGGGTTTTGTTGTAGGTAAGGTATATTACTATGAAGAGCCTAATACTTTTCAGACATGTGGCAGAAAATTTGATGAAAGAAATTTGCGTGGTTTAGATAGAGGGTTTAAAGAAATTGATAATGGTCAATTTGATGATGAAGTTGAAATTCCATGGTGTGATGATGTCTTTTGGCTAGTGAGTCGTGAACTTTATAAAACTACACATGGTTACAATACGGAATTTGCTTTTCAAGGTGAGGATTTTGAATGGCAACTACGAGCTAAAAAGGCTGGGTTTAAAATATATTTCTCTCCCAAAGCTAAACTTTGGCATAAAGAAAGTATGTCTATTGGGAAAAAATCAGCATTCAAGTCTTATTATGATTTTCGAAACCCATTGATAGTGCATATGATGCATCGTAATTATAATAATTATAAGTATTATTTCAAGATGAAACGAAAAAACCTTATTGTACAAACCATAAAGAATATAATGCGCTTTAAATTCGTATACGTAATTAAATCATGGTCTGGTTTTTTATCTGCATTGAAATGGGGTGTTAAAAATAAACGAATAACAATTACTCAAATATTAAAATAAAAATTTTTATGAATATTAGCATATTTGGATTAGGCTATGTTGGTTGCGTAAGTCTTGGCTGTTTGGCACAAAATGGACATAATGTTATTGGCGTTGACATAATGGACGCTAAAATCGATTTAATAAATCAAGGGAAACCAACCATCATTGAAAAAGATATTGATTCTATCATAGCTGAGCAAAATAAAAAAGGCAATATTAGTGCCACCAAAAATTATAAAAGTGCCGTAGAAAATTCTGATGTGAGTATTATTTGTGTAGGGACTCCCTCCACAGATTCTGGACATCTTAACTTAGACTTCATCTATGATACAGCAAAACAAATAGGTCAGTCAATTAAGAATAAAGAAGGCTTTCATATTGCAGTAATTCGTTCTACTGTTATGCCAGGTACGAATAAAAAAGTAGGTGAAATTATAGAAGAATATTCGTTGAAAAAAAGAAATGTAGGGTTTTCAGTTATTTCTAATCCAGAGTTTTTAAGAGAAGGAACAGCTGTGGCAGATTACTATAATCCTCCTGTTACTGTTTTGGGTGGAGATAATGACCGTGCTTTATCTGTAATTGCAGAGATCTATTCAAAGGTCAGTGGACCAATAGAAAAAGTAGATATTAAAGTTGCAGAGATAATAAAATATATAAATAATTCCTTCCATGCATTAAAAATCACTTTTGCGAATGAAGTGGGTAATATTTGCCAGAAATTAAATATAGACTCTCATGAAGTGATGCGTGTTTTTGGTATGGATAAGCAATTAAATATTTCCACCTATTACTTCAGGCCTGGTTTTGCTTATGGTGGGTCTTGTTTACCAAAAGATTTAAAAGCCTTACAAACGTTAGCACATGACCATTATTTAGTTTCTCCTGTTATACAGTCTATTGAAAAAAGTAATAATGTTCAGAAAAATATGGCTTTAAATAAAATTATAGAAACAGGAAAGCACAAAATAGGGTTTTTATCCATAAGTTTTAAAGCAGGTACAGATGATTTGCGCTATAGTCCTTCAGTAGAGTTGATTGAACGTTTATTAGGAAAAGGAAAGGATGTTAGTGTATATGATAAAAATGTGAGTCTTTCTAAATTAGTTGGCGCAAATAAAAGCTTTATAGAGGAAAAACTACCACATATTTCTAATCTTTTAGTTGACACAATGAATGAATTAATTGAACAAAGTGAAGTGATTGTTATTCCAAACAGCACCGAAGAAATTAAAAATATTCAAATTCCTTCAAATAAAATTATAATTGATTTTTCAAGAATTAAGGAGTTGGAGTATCATAACAATTATAATGGATTAAATTGGTAGTATGAAAGTTTGTTTTATGTCAACTTCTTGGGTTAGGGAAAAGGAAATTCTAGAAGAGTTGAATCAGCATGTAAATTTATTTTTTGTAATGCCATATAAACCTAATGGAAATTATTCAATAACAGAGGTATCAGATTTTTGCGAACAGCATAAAATTAATCATATAATTGATGATTCTAGGAATCATCGGGCACGTAGTTTTTATAGATTTAAAAAGGATATAAAATTAATTAGTAAAATTAAAAAATTCAAAGCTGATGTTATTTATATAGAGACTTTTGGGAGTCCATATTTTGCTTTGTTAAGTCGGTTGCTTTTAGGAAATAAGAAAGTGATTATAGCCATTATGGATTTTAAATTACATCAACGTTCGGCAGGGACTTTTAAATTTAGTGAAAAGTTCTACCGTTATGTTCAGGTTAGTTTTTTTAAGTACTTTCAATTCTTTTCCCATACTCAAAATAAACTATTTAAAAAGGAGTACCCTAAAAAGAAAAGCTTTGCTATTCGTTTATTTCTAGTGGATAAAGATTTACATCAACATCAAAAAAGAGAGCCTAATGATAAGGTGAATTTCTTATTTTTTGGCCGCGTTTTCTATTATAAAGGGGTAGATATTCTTATCAAAGCAGCAAATATTTTAGCCAATAAACACCAAGGTTTCAAGGTGACTATTGCTGGAAATACTAAGGTGTGGAAAGAAGAATATCAACCATTAATTGATGAACAAAGTGTTTTTGATTTAAAAATCCGTTTTATTACTAAAGAAGAATTACCAGATTTATTTGCAGAAGCTGATTATTTTATAGCTCCTTATCGTGAGGTAACTCAAAGTGGACCTTTATTAAGAGCTTATAATTATGATATAATTCCTATAGTTTCTAGTGAAGAAGGTTTTGTAGAGTATGTTGAGCACAATAAAACAGGTTTTATATTTGAAAATGAAGATGAAAATAGTTTGGTTGGTGTTATGGAAAAAGCCCTTTTGTTGGGTGATATAGAGAAAGAGAAGATGTTGAGAAATATCGATGAATTTAAGAAAGCAGAATTTGATATGCAATATGTCATTAATAAGTATATTCAGATGTTTAAAGATGTAAACGGTAATTTGAACAAAAAACTCTTACAAAGAAATTCTTACAAATAAAATGTCCGAAATAAGAAAAAAAATAGCTAAGTATTTAGGCTTCCCACTACAGGATAAAATAAAAGGGACAAACATACTAAAAACACTTACTTTTTTAGAAGAAAGCCAGTATTGGGATGAAGATAGAATTAATGAATATCAACTAAAAAAGCTTAAAAAATTAATTGATTATTCAAAAAACAATGTTCCTTATTATGAGGAGTTGTTTAACAAAATAAGGTTGTCTTCTTCTGATATTAAAACGCATTCCGATATAAATAAGATACCAATTTTAACTAAAGAGATTCTCCGTGAGCAGGGTAACAACATGGTTTCACGTAAGTTTAGTGATTTTAAAGTTAAAATAGGAAAAACTGGTGGTACTACTGGGGTTCCTGTAAGAGTTTATAAAGATTCCTATAATAGAACTTTTACTTGGGCATCATATTATCGATGGTATGAATGGATGGGTATAAACTATTTTGACACTGTTGCATCATTATGGGGAGCAAGAACTGTTTTGTCAACTTCTTTGAAGAGACAAATGATTTCGAAATTTCAACAAATTATTCAAAATGAGATTGTGTTGAATACTTTTGAAATGAGAGACGAAAATATGTTAATGTACGTAAATAGAATAAAAAAATCAAAGCCTGTATTGTTAAAAGGATATTTGTCTGCGATAATTCAATTTGCTCAATTTGTTGAACAAAAGAATTATCATTTTAATTCAATAAAGGCTATTTCAACTACCACTGAATCACTGTTGCCTCATAATCGGGAATATATAAAGAAAATATTTGGTGTTCCAGTATTTGATCAATATGGCTGTGGAGAAGTTTCAGCTATTTCCTATGAGTGTTCTGTACATAATGGTCTTCACGTAAATCAAGAGCACGTAATTTGTGAAATCTTAGATAATAGTGATTTGCCGATTTACAATAGTTATGGACGGGTTGTTGCTACAGATTTAGATAATTTAGTTATGCCTTTTATTAGGTTTGAAAATGGAGATATGGCTACTTTATCTGACAAAAAATGTAGATGTGGTATTAATCAACCACTTATGAAATCTATTGAGGGTCGTTCAATAGATACGGTAGTGCTAAAAAATGGTAATAAAGTTCATGGAGTATTTTTTACAGATATATTATATGAATTAAATGTCTTTACGAGTGAATTTCAAAGATTTCAGATTTATCAAGACACAGCGGGTGAAATAGAGTTTAGAATTGAGTCTACAGGGAGGGTTAATCATGAGATAAAAGAAAAAATACAAAAAGCTTTTTTAAGATTTTTGAATAAGGTAATAATAATAGAAATGAAGACATTACCTATATCAAAAAGTGGAAAGTATAGTTATATTATAAGCAATTTGTTGTAAATGAAAGTCTTATTTATTTCATCAGGAAACTCTAAGATTGGAATTTCACCCATAACTTATAATCAAGGAGAGTCATTAAAGGAGCAAGGAGTAATAATTGAATATTACAAGATAAAGGGTAAAGGTTTAAAAGGGTATTTAAGTAATGTAATGCCACTAAGGAAGAAGTTAAAGGCGAAAACTTACGATGTGGTTCATGCACATTATTCTCTCTCTGCCTTTGTTGCAACATTGTCTGGAGCAAAACCTTTAGTTATTTCTTTAATGGGAAGTGATGTTAAAGCAAAGTCATTTTTCAAAATTTGGATTAAATTATTTGTGAAGCTTGTTTGGAGTGCAACTATTTTAAAATCTCAGGACATGAAAGAATCCCTTGGCCTTCAAAAAGTTAAAGTGCTTCCCAATGGAGTTAATTTTAATCGTTTTAAACCATTAGATAAAAAAGATTGTCAAGAACAGTTAGGCTGGAATAATACTAAAATAAATATCTTATTTGCAGCTAATCCAGAAAGATTAGAAAAGAATTATAAATTAGCTAAGGAAGCGATATCGATAATTGATGAAACTAATATAGTAGTTCATTTTTTAAAAGGTGTACCAAATACAGATATGCCTTTATATTATAATGCGGCAGATGTAGTTTTATTAACTAGCTTATGGGAAGGAAGTCCTAATGTGATTAAAGAAGCTATGGCTTGTAATAGACCAATTGTTGCGACTAATGTAGGTGATATTTCAGAAGTAGTATCTAGAACAAAAGGGTGTTATGTGACCTCTTTTGATAAATATGAATTAGCAGAAAAATTAAGTTTAGCACTGACATCTAATGATACAACTGGTCGTAAAGATATTGAATACCTTAATGCAAATAAAATTGCATGCCGCATTATTGATATATATGATAATGTGATAAATAAATAAAAATTCCATATGGTTTGTAAAATAATAACAAATAAACTAAAGTTAAATAGGGATTTATTGCACATTGATAATTGTTCTATATTTCAATCAATAGAAATGTTTCAAGTCTGGAAGAAAACAAAAAATTACAAACCTTTCTTTACCATAATTGAAAATGATAAAGGAGAAATAATAGCTAGTCTATTAGCTGTTATACAAAAGGAACACAGTGGTTTTTTAGGTCGTTTTTCTTCCCGTTCTATAATTAGAGGAAAGCCAATCTATCCAAATAATGAATTATCTATTTTAGATGAATTATTAAAGACATATAGTAAATTTATATATAACAAAGCAATATATTCTCAGTTTAGGAATCTAAGTGTATATTCACAACGTGAAAAAGAGATCTTTAATAAAAATGGATTCTCTTATGAAGCTCACCTTGATATTATACATAAATTGGATAATCCTATAGATGTGCAATTTGCAGCCTTACATAAAGGGCGAAGGAAAAATATACGCAGAGCTGAACGAGCAGAAGTTGATTTTCGAGAAATTTTAAGTGAAAAGGAATTTATTAAGGCCTATGATTTGGTAGTTTCTACTTACAGTCGGGTGAAATTGCCCATGCCTAATAAAAGTTTGTTTACAGAAAGCAATCGTCAATTAAGTGAGCAAAACATACTTAAAACATTTGTGGCTATTTCAAATGATGAGATCATTGGATGTCGTTTGGTTTTGTGTTTTGGCGATATGATTTATGATTGGTATGCCGGTGCTTCTGAGAAGCACCTAAATAAATATCCTAATGATTTTTTACCTTGGAAAGTAATGGAATGGGGTAGCCAAAATGGTTTTAAATATTTTGATTTTGGAGGAGCAGGGCAACCAAACGTTCCTTATGGTGTGCGTGATCATAAATTGAAATTTGGTGGAGTATTAGAAGAGTTTGGGAGATTTGAGAAAGTACATAAGAAGTCTTTTATGAAAATTGGTGAGATAGGTTTGAAATTATATAAGTATATGAAATAATGAATATATTTATTTTTACTACAGGTTTAAACTGTTGGAATACTGAGATAATGAATTCTCTAATAAAGGAGAGAAATATAACAATAAAAGGGATATATATTAGTAAACCACAAGGTGGGGATAATGGCTTATACAAAAAGGTGCAAAGATTATTGAAATATGGATTTGATAATTTACTGAGGATTTCTTTTCAAAAATACTTCAATAATAATAGTGGTAAGAATAAAACTGCTTTAAAGGAGTATCATAAATTGATAGAAGAAACTCCTATCTATACAGGCGATTCTTTTAATCATTGTTTAAGCCTAGCTAATGATTCCAATTATATTTCAATCCTTGTTTATTTTAATCGTATAATTCCCAAAAAATACGTGCTAAAAGGTGAAATGATAAATATTCACCCTAGTTATTTACCTTATTACAAAGGTGTACAGCCCGTTTTTTGGGCACTTTTAAATAACGAAACAGAAATTGGGGTTACGATACACAAAGTAGATGTTGGGATTGATACTGGTGCTATTTATGAACAATATAAGTTGCCTATTTTATCAAATAGCATAAATGAAGTTATGACAATGATTTCAGATAAAATAACGATTAATCTGCCATTGCTTCTAAATAGAATTAATAAAAAGGAAGTTATCCCTAAAAAACAAAAAGAGGTTAAAGGTGGTTATTACTCTAGGCCAACGTCCTCTGATATAAGGCTATTTTTTAGAGGAGGAAAAAGATATTATTAATGAATTACAAATTAACTCCACGATTTTACTACACATTACCTTTGTGGTCATATTTTAAATTTGGATCAAGTACATCATCGATAGATTTTGTGAACGTCGGTGTTAATTTGAATTCAGCTCGAACAGGATTACGATTACTTTTGTCTTCGATTTCTAATGAGTCTTTAAAGATAGGGGTCCAGGTTTATACTTGCCATACCGTTTTTCAAGCAATCGTAAAAGCTGGGCATACGCCTGTATTTATTGATGTTGATTTCAATTTTCAAATGGATTTGGAAGATTTGAAGTGTAAAGCAGGAGATATAGACTCCTTAATTATTACACATACTTTTGGTTTTCCTGAGCAGATGGATAAAATCAAAAATATTATTGGGAAAAAGATTATTATTGAAGATGCTGCTCATTCATTCTTATCTAAAAGTAATGATATTAATATAGGAAATTGGGCAGACGCTGCAATATTTTCTACTGGGTTAGCAAAGTTTCCCTCAATTGGGGCTGGAGGTTTCTGTATAATAAATAAGAAGGAGATGTTCCCTTTTTTTGAAGAAGAGTATAAGAAATTGAATTCATATGGTTTTTTGCCGGCTTCTGTAAGTTTTATTAAAACGTTACTATTTACAATACTAATGAAATCACCGATTTATGGTGCCATCACTTATAGTTTAGGAAAGAAATTAGACTCGAAGTTAGATTTCGTTGATAAATTTAGTTTCAAAGAAAGTTTATCTGCAAAATGGGTGAAGCGTGTATTTGATGCAAATTCTTTGAATTTTGAGAAAACGATTTCTAAACAAAAGATAAATGCTAATTATTTATATTCGTTATTGAACTGTAATATTAAAGCCGCAAGAAAAAACATAGATGATGAGCCAAATTTCTATGCTTTTCCAATTCTTATAAAAAGAAGAGATCAACTATTTAATGAACTTTTACTTAATAATATTGAGCCCGGGAAACACTTCTCAAAATCGCTTTCATGGGCTTTGGATTTTGGTTATGAGCCGGGAAATTGCGTAAATACAGAGGTAATTGTAAAGCAGGTTATAACATTACCAATTCACCAAGGGGTGAGTAAAAAATCTATAAGAAAAATGGCTAAAATTGTAAATAAATATGCATAGAAAAGGGTTCCTGTTTCAACTAAATCATCCTGCCCATTTTCATTTGTTTAAACATATTATTCAAATATTGGGAGGTAAAGGACATAGAATATTAATATCAATAAAAGATAAGGATATACTTAAGGAGTTAGTCAAAGATTATTCTTTTGTCCAATTATCAGAGGGCTACCGAAAAAAAAAATTATTTGCTATAGTTAACTCTGTATTTCAGAGAGATAAAAAGCTTCTCAAAATTGCAAAAAAATTTAAACCAGATTTAATGATTGGCACTTCTCCTGAAATTGGTCATATTGGGCCTTTTGTCAAGGTTCCCTCATTATTTTTTGGCGAAGATGACGTAGATTTATCTTTACCAATGTATATAGGAGCATTAACTTGCTATCCTTTTTTTAGTACTATAATGGCTCCAAAAGGAGTGAATAATAGTATTTGGAATAGAAAGACGGTAAATTATAATGGTTTTCAGAAATTGGCATATTTACATCCCAATCAATTCAAAGCAGATCGGAGAAAAGTAAGCATACCTGTAGGCGAAAGATATTTCATATTGAGATTCGCAAATCTACAGGCATACCATGATATTAATGCTAAAGGAATTACAAATTCATTGGCAAAACAAATAGTGGATAAGCTTACTATAAGGGGGATGGTATTGATTTCATCTGAAAGGGATTTGCCAGAAGAGTTAAAAGAATACGAGTTTAAAGGAAATAAACAGGATATCCATCATTATTTATATTTCGCAGACTTATATATTGGAGATAGTCAAAGTATGGCTGTTGAATCTGCAATGCTTGGCACTCCTAATATCCGTTTTAGCGATTTCGTTGGAAAAATAAGTGTTTTAGAAGAAATTGAAAAGAAGTATAAGTTGAGTATAGGGGTCAACTCGGAAAAGCCTCAAGATCTTCTAAATGCTGTAGATGAAATTATTAATAACAATAATTCAGTAAAAGATTTTAAATCTAGGAGAGATACTTTGTTAAATGATAAAATTGATGTAACAGCTTTTATGGTATGGTTCATAGAGAATTATCCCGATAGTAAAAAGATTATGAATGAAAATCCAGATTATCAAAACAATTTTAAATAAATATGATCAAAATTCTTACAATTATTGGTGCACGTCCACAAATAATAAAAGCCGCAGCAATAAGTCGTGCAATTTCAAAAGAGTTTTCAGGAAAAATAAAGGAATTCATTGTGCATACGGGGCAACATTATGATGATAATATGTCAAATGTTTTCTTTGAGGAATTAGGGATTCCTAAACCTTCGTATAATTTAAATATTGGTTCTGGTTTACACGGCGAGCAAACGGCTCGTATGATTGAGGGCATAGAAGAATTATTATTAAAAGAAAAACCAGATTATTTGCTATTATATGGAGATACAAATTCTACTCTATCTGGTGCCATTGCAGCATCTAAATTAAATATACATATTGTACATGTAGAAGCTGGGCTTCGCTCTTATAACCGAAAAATGCCAGAGGAAATAAATCGTATTGTTTGTGATCATCTTTCCTCTTTACTATTTTCTCCCACGAAATCTGGTTTTCAGAATTTAGTAAATGAGGGGTTTAACTCAGCTAATAAAGCACCTTTCTCTCCAGATAATTCTGGAGTTTTTCATTGCGGAGATATCATGTATGATAATTCTTTGCACTTTGTTGATTTAGCTTCAAAGAAATCAAATATATTAGTTGAAAACGGTTTAGCCACAAGTGAATATGTACTTGCAACTATTCATCGGGATCATAATACAGATATACCTGAGAATCTCACATCTATTTTTGACGCACTCATAACAATCTCCAAACAGTTAAAAGTTGTCTTGCCCATACACCCCAGAACTGAAAAAATGCTTCAATCTTCTGAACATAAGAAGTTGTTAAGGAAGATTAATGAATCTAAAAACCTATTTCTAATTCCACCTGTTTCATTCTTGGATATGATTCAGTTAGAGAAAAATTCATCCTTAATTATCACCGATTCCGGCGGTGTACAAAAGGAATCATATTTTTTCAATAAACCTTGTATTGTTTTACGACCGGAAACAGAATGGATAGAGATTCTTGAGACTGGTAAGGCAAAACTCGTTTCTGCAGATTATAAGAAAATACTTACTGCTTTTGACAATCTAATCAATATGGAGCAATCTGAATTTCCAAAAATATTTGGAGATGGAAAAGCTGCTGAATTTATTTGTGAAACGCTAATAGGAAATTCTTAATTTCATAGTCACCTAGAGATTATTATAAATTACTTTTTTAGATATTCGTAATCTAAAAATAAAGCCGAACAAAATCTATTATAGTATTTGAATAGTTAAAATTAAAAAAAAACAGAAAAGATGGAATACGGTACAACAAAAAATATAGCCAGGTATAATTAATTTAATTATTTTTTGCGTTTGGTTAATCCAAGGTGCTTTTAAGAATTTATATACACATAATTTAATGAAAAATATGAAAATAATTTTTTAATAAAAAACATAATGCTCTTTAACTCATTTATATTTTTTATTTTTCTAGCTTTAGTATTACCAATATACTACATTACACCTAGCAAGATGAAAAACTTGGTTTTGGTCTTAGCAAGTTATGTCTTCTATGGCTATTGGGATTATCGTTTTACGGCATTACTAGCAATATCTACAATTATTGACTTTACAGTTGGGCAGAAATTATATAAATGTCAAGAGTTAAAAAATCAGAAAAGATGGCTTTTGCTAAGTATGTTTAGCAACTTAGGTATCCTGGCAGTTTTTAAATATTATGGTTTCTTTGTTGAATCCTTTGCTCCTTTAGCTTCTATTTTTGGAGGAAATTTAGACTATTTGCACTTGAATATAATCCTTCCTGTTGGGATTTCTTTTTATACATTTCAAACAATGTCCTATACTATAGATATTTATAGAGGCAGATTGACTCCTACAAAAAAGTTTATTGATTTTGCTGTATTTGTTTCCTTCTTTCCACAATTGGTTGCAGGACCTATAGAGCGCGCAACAAACCTTTTACCTCAAATTGTAAAACGGCCAATGCCAAGCAAATCTCAGATAGAAAAAGGTGTAGTGCTCATTATAACAGGCTTATTTAAAAAAGTAATGATTGGCGATGCTGCAGGTAGAATTGTAGATAATATTTTTTCACAACCAGATATTTATAAATCACCAGAATTATTAGCAGCTTTAGTGTTATTCTCAATACAAATTTACGCTGATTTCTCTGGTTATACTAGTATTGCAAGAGGAACAGCTAAGCTTTTGGGAATTGAACTAATGAAGAATTTTGAACAGCCTTATTTGTCACAAAATATTACAGAGTTTTGGCGTCGTTGGCACATTTCTCTATCTTCTTGGCTAAAAGATTATTTATATATCTCTTTAGGTGGAAACAGAAAGGGTATGAAAAGAACCTATATAAATTTAATGATAACAATGCTTTTAGGTGGTTTGTGGCACGGGGCTAGTTGGAATTTTATTATATGGGGTGCTTTACATGGTGTTTATTTAGTGATTCATAAATTAGTGTCGGATAAGAAAAAAGTGAAATATGGTTATAGATATTCAGGTTTATTAAGTTTATTCAAATACCTGTTTAATGTTAGTCTAACTTTTTTTCTAGTTCTATTTGCTTGGCTCTTTTTTAGATCACCAGATTTTTCAACGGCTACAACTTTTATAATGAAAATGATTTATTGGGAATCTAGTGCTTTTACTATGAAATTTTTTATTATAACTATATCATTTACTTTTGTTATGATATTATTTGATATTTTCGAATATTATACAAAACGTCATACCTTTATTTTAACAATTAAAAATAAAGGTATTGTTATGGGTATTTTAGTTGTAATGTTATTAGCTAGTTGTTTATTTATGTTTCAGAATGAAGCATTACCATTTATTTATTTTCAGTTCTAATGATTTTTAAAATATTAAAGTTATTCATTGGTTTTATTTTTGCTATAGCATTAAGCTTAGTTCTTCTTGAATTATTTATCCAAAAAGCTGAAATTGAAACATTTTCTACAACTGACTTTGATTCACACATTGGCAGAATAAAAAGAACTAATATGAATTTCACCCTTTTTAATGAAGGTTTTTCTATGGGACAGTATAATAATAATTCCATTTTAGGCCCAGATTGTTCAATTGAAAAGAAAACAGGAGTCTTTAGGATTGCAATACTAGGAGATTCTTATGTTGAAAGTTTTCAAGTATTTAGGCGAGACCAGTTTATTTCAATAATGGAAAAACAACTATCTAAAAACTTTGATGAATCAGTAGAAGTATTAAATTTTGGACGTAGTGGCTTTGATTTAGCCGATATGTTTGCGTATCAGCAAAATTTTGTTAATCAATTCAAGCCGGATCTAATACTCTATTTTTTAAGCTCAAATGATTTAATTTGTAAACAGACAGATTTGTTAGTACCTAAGGTTATCTTTAGAGATAACGAATTAATTGTCACAAATGATTTGTTTCCACAAAAATATTTACAGACATATAATAAAACAAAGTTGCTTACTCAAAATTCAATAACGATGCAAATGTTGAACAGTGCAAGAAAATTAATTTTGGCTGGTAAGTTTTGGCCTAAAATGTTAGGTAAATTTTATGTAAACTTTAAAGAACCACCAATATCTAATAATATTACAAAACAACTACCTCCATTGGCTTTTGCAATTCAAGACAATTTTTCTTCAAATACTATTGTGGTAAACAGAGGAAATAATCAATTATCTAAAGAGTTTATGTTCGGTTTAGAAAAGAATAAGATTCCTTTTGTTAGTTTAAGAGATACATTAACCGTTTTAAAACAAAAAGGGATTGACCCATATTATTGGGTAGTTACAAATACTAAGGGTCATTGGAATCATATGGGGCACAAAGCAATTGGATATTACCTTTCTGAAAAACTATCTAAATTATTAATAAATTAATGGATTTTACAATAGAAACTTACATTAGCTTATTAAAACAATTGATATCTTCCAAATATAAATTTGATACATTTAGAGACTATTTGGAACAGTCAAGTGAAAAAGCCGTGATACTAAGGCATGATGTAGATTTATTACCCCAAAATTCATTGCGATTTGCCAAAATTCAATCAAATTTGGGGATTAAAGGAACTTATTATTTTAGGGCAGTGCCAGAATCTTGGGACGAAGATATTATAAAGGAAATTGAAGCATTAGGTCATGAAGTAGGTTATCATTACGAAAATATGGATACTAGTAATGGAGATGTTGATAAGGCTTGGGATGATTTTAGATATCATTTAGATAAACTTCGGAAGCTGGTAGAGGTGAAAACCATTTGTATGCATGGGAGCCCTCGTTCAAAATTTGATAATAAAGAAATTTGGAACAAATACGATTACAGAAGTTTAGACATTATTGGAGAACCTTATTACGATGTTAATTTTGATGAGGTATTTTACCTTACCGATACTGGTCGTCGATGGGATGGTTGGAAAACATCTGTTCGTGATAAAGTTTCACAACAGATGAATTGGATCAAACAAGACTTGGTATATCATTCAACCGATGATATAATTTCAGCATTAAATAATAACCAATTACCAAATAAAATAATGTTTACCATGCATCCTCAAAGGTGGTCTGAAGGAGGTATTCCCTGGTTTAAAGAGTTAATATTGCAAACGATTAAAAATGAAATTAAAAAAAAAATGATTTTGAGAAATTAATAAATAAAAACTTATTTTTTTTAAATTTTAATTTCATACATGTATCTCCTCATATTCCAAGTTATTTGATGCTTTGTTAAACTTAGCTTGTGAAAAAAGACTATATCAAACTGAATTTTTTTACTTTATAGCCACTTTATAATATTTTAATCAAAAGGGGAGAGTGCCTATCCCTAGATTGTAATTATTAACATTGGTTTGTGTAAAGAATAAGTTTTTTTGATATTTTTAAGAGTATTATAAAGAAATTATTGCTTCAGTTTTTATAGCAGTAATTGAGTCATCTCATCAATTCATTGATTGATTTTGTTTATGAGTTTTAAATAAAAATATTCATTACGATTAATTGTGTATATTTGATTATTAATTATAGTTCCCTAAACTATGGATGTATTACTGATTCAGAATGATCAAGATTTAATTTTTAAGTCAAAACCTACTAAAAGTGTATCAAAAGAAATAGAAACACAAAATAACTTTGCTTCCAATATAGCTAAAAGCGAAATTGCCAGTAATCCCAGGTTGTTAAAGTTTATTAAGCTTTATTTTGACCTTTCAAGCAATAATTACTTAACGTCTAATTCAGATCAAATTAATTTAGAAAAGTTAGTATTTGGTAAGTTCTCCTCAATACTTAATTTGAAAAAAGTTAACGACATTCGTTACATAAATAAATTTTTTGAAACTGTTAATATAATTCTTCCAAAATCCGGTTTATATCTTGGTAAGGTTGTAACTTACCCAAACAGAAGATCTGCCATATTAAATAAATACCCTCCAATACTTAATAAATTATTATACTTTATTGATTATATTTTTTCTAGAGTAGTACCAAAGCTCCCAATTTTAAAAAAAATATATTTCTATCTAACCAATGGTAGAGGAAGGGTGATTTCAAGAGCAGAAACGTTCGGTAGGCTGTATTCGTGTGGTTTTGAAATAATTGACGAAATATCAATAAATCATTCTCTTTTTTTCGTAGCAAAAAAAGTCAAAGACCCATGCTATGACAATAACCCAACTTATGCTCCAATAATAAGTTTAAATAGAATTGGGAAAAATGGTAAAATATTTAAAGTATATAAGTTAAGAACAATGCACCCTTTTTCTGAGTATCTTCAGGAGTATGTTTACAACAAGAATCAATTAAAAGAAGGAGGTAAAATAAAAAACGATTTTAGGATTTCACCTGAAGGTAGAATCTTCAGAAAATTTTGGATTGATGAGTTACCAATGTTTATTAATTTTTTTAAGGGAGAAATGAAACTAGTAGGCGTAAGACCATTGAGTGAACACTACTACTCTTTATATACAAAGGAGCTTCAAATATTAAGAACAAAAACAAAGCCAGGTTTAATACCACCATTTTATGTAGATATGCCAACAACTTTAGAAGAAATTATGGCTTCAGAAATAAAGTATTTAAAAGCATACAAAAAAAGACCTTATTACACTGACTTTATTTACTTTTTTAAATCACTTTATAATATTTTGATAAAAAATAAAAGAAGTAGTTAAACAAAACTCCAAACTATAAACTATAAAAAAAATATTATTTAGTATTAATACTTAAATATTCGTTTTTTTAATAAAAAAATTATTTTTTTATTTTACCTAATTATCTAAAAATTCAAACGAATTAGTGCCCTTTTTTACAACAAAATTCAGTAATTATTCAATAAGTAATTTTTTTGTAAAGTATTTTAATAAAGCCAAATAAATGAAATGTATCTAAACAAAAAAAAACATTATGCTAATAAAAAAATTAGTTTAATATCACTAATTTTGTGTTTGATTTTAGACATTAAATATTCAAATTAAAAAATAAACTCATGAATCGTCACAATTTTTTTCTAATATTAATAGGATCCTTATTTTTTTTTAGTTCATGTGTATCAAAAAAAGAACTTCTATATTTACAAGATATTCAAAACTACAATAATAGTCAAGTAATTTCTTCTCAAAATATTTTACAAGAAAATGATATTTTAAAAATTGATGTCACTTCTCTAGAGATGAACGCTTCGATTCCTTTCAACAGGAGCTCTATTTCCAATGGGTTTGGGAATAATTTACAGTTGTTGCAAATTAGTGGATATCTTGTGTCTCCAAAAAAAACTATTAACTTTCCTATCCTAGGAGAAATTTCTGTTGAAGGAAAAACTATTATAGATTTAGAAAAATATTTGAAAGAAATTTTAAAATCTGAGGGTCATTTAATTAATCCCAATGTAACGGTTCGTTTATTGAATTCAAAGGTGACAATTTTAGGTGAGGTAAATCGACCAGGAACGTACACATTTACTGAAAAAAATATTAGCCTTTTACAGGCAATAGGTTTAGCTGGTGATTTGACTATAGATGGAAATCGTATTGATGTTGTACTAATAAGAGAATCTGATGGACAAAGAACAACGACAAAACTTGATTTAACCAGTTCAAGTTTTTTAATTAGCTCTTACCAATATATTCAACCCAATGATGTAATAATTGTAAACCCTAACTTAAAAAAAGTTACAAGTGCCGGATTGATTGGAAACATTTCTACATTCTTAAGTATAGCTAGTATTCTTCTAAGTACAATAATCCTTATTAAATAATTATGAAAAATAATAATTTTGAAAATTTTTTAAATCAAGAAGAAGATGGTTTAAATCTTAAAAAAGAAATTTCTTATTACATATTTTTTTGGCCCTGGTTTTTATTAACAATAATTATGGCATTAGCTGGTTCCTATACTTACCTTCGTTATACACCAAATATTTACACAAGTAATGCTCAAATACAAATTACTAAATCTGATGCTTCTAGCTCTTTCCTATCTAATGAGGTGACATCTCTTTTTGGAACTCGAATAAACGTAGAAAATGATATTGCCGTAATCAAATCTCATCATATCTTAAGTCAGGTTGTAAAAAAATTAGATCTTCAAACTAGCGTATTACAAATTGGAAAAGTTAAGTCTAACTTAAAATATAAAAATTTACCATTTGAAATTACTTTTAATAATCCAAATTTAATGCAACGATGGGAGTTGGAAATTTCTGAGGAATCAATTCATATTTCAAATGATAATTTAGATTTTAAATTTAATAAAAATAAACAATTAGAAAATGATTTTTTTAATTTTAAAATAATTGATTCTAGTTTTTTTATAGATTCTAGGAAATACTTAATCACAAGAACTTCTCTAAACAATGCAACAACAATTCTAAAAAGTAGATTAGGCGCTGAAGTAAGTTCGAAAAATGGAGAAATCATTAATTTGAGTATTTCAGGCACCAATATAAATCGTAACAATGCTTCATTAAATACTTTAATTGAAGTGATTACAGCGGATAGAGTCGCTGATCAACGCCAACTATCCAATGCTTCTATTATTTTTATTAATAAGCGTTTAGGTATACTCAAAAACTCCATAGATTCTATTTCTAAAAAAACGATTGAATATCAAATAAAAAATAGTATTTATGATACTGAAATTCAAACTTCAAATACCTTATCAAACATTGTTTTAGAAAATAAAGCTGTTTTTGAATTAAAAATTCAATTAGAAATAGCAACCTCTCTGCTAGAACAATTAAAATCTCAACAAAATTTTGAAATTTTACCTGCTAATATAGGTATCGTTGATGCTAATGTTAATCAATTATTAGATTCTTACAACAAACTTGTTGTTGATCGTAATAATTTATTAATTAGCACAACTATAAACAGCCAACTTGTCCTAAACATAAATAAAAAATTAAATAGGCTTAGAAAGGCAAATCTTGATGGTATTGAACTCTACATTAAAAACTTGAAAGTTTCTTTGTCTAATTATCAAAAAGTAAACAAAGTATCTATGGGTAAAGTTTCTAGTCTTCCTGAGAAAGGATATGTTATAAGAACTTTTGCTAGAGAATTTAAGTTTGCTGAGGACCTCCTTGTATTCTTATCTCAACGAAAAGAGGAAGCTTCAATTAGCTATGTGTCTGTATTACCAAACTTAAAAGTTTTAAGTTACGGAATATCCAATAATACTCCAATTTCACCAAACAAAAATACTATTTATCTTGGTGGTTTAATTATGAGTTTAATGATACCAATAGTTATTCTTTATTTATTAAAAACCTTAGACACAAAAATCAATACTCGAGAAGATCTAGAAAAAGGGTTACCAAGTCTTACTATTTTGGGTGAGGTGCCTTTTGATGAAAATTATTCTTCTGAAAACGATGATCGAGGAATTATTGCAGAATCTATTCGTGTGATTCGATCGAGTATGAGTTTTTCACTCAATCAAAATAAACCTCAAGTCATCATTGCTACCTCTACGATAAAAGGAGAGGGTAAATCATTCGTATCCTATAATATTGCGCAAAGCTATAACGCACTGGGCAAAAAAGTAATTTTAATAGGAGCCGATTTACGAAATCCTCAGGTGCATACGATTTTGGGTATCGAACGTGGAAATTTAGGGCTTTCTACCTTTTTAAATGATGTGAACTATAATGATTTAGATAAGTTGATAGTAAAAGGAAAATCGATTGATGAAATTGATTATTTATTGTCTGGAGCTATTCCTCCAAACCCCTCAGAATTGTTGATGCGTACTCGAATGAAGGAATTGTTAGAAATTCTTAAATCTAGTTATGATCTTATTATTATTGACAGTGCACCTTTATTGCTAGTGAGTGATACCACACCATTATTATCTTTGTGTGACTTGGTGGTTTATGTGACAAGAGCTCAATACTCTGATAAGAATATATTTCCATTTATCAAAGAAATGCATAGTCGAGAAAATATGCCGCCTTTTGGAATGGTATTGAACGGTCTTATTGCTTCTGCATCTTCTTCTGGCTATGGCTATGGATATCGATACAGCTACAAATACCGTTATAGCTACACCTACAAGTATAACTATGGTTATGGCTATGGATATGGTAAAGATGAAGAATAATGAAATTTATAATTAATAGTATTGATATAAAAAAACCACCGCAGATCGGTGGTTTTTTATGAATGTTATTTTCTTAGGAAAATAATTTCAGTTGAAATTCTCGAATCGATTCCCATTGAACCCCTTGCTTTTTAGAAAGGCTTAAGTTTTTAAGTTTTATTAGATCATGAACACTATGGGCATCAGTAGCTACAAAATCATACAACCCTTCCCTCAGTAATTTTTCTGCTTTTTGTTTTACTTCTGGTCCATATTGTCCTAGAAGCGATAAGGCATTTAATTGAAAGTAGAACCCTTGATTTTTTAAATTTTGATACTCAGAAATGTCTTTGATCAGATGATAGCGTTCTGGATGGGCCAGTATTGGAGTGATATTTTTTTGACATAAGTTAAAACAAGCTGATTTCAACATCGTAGTTTGGCCAAAAAAATTAATTTCTACTAAAATATAAGTATCATTTAAGAGCAATAATGGTGAAGCTTGCTCAAGATTTTTCATAAAAACCTCATCTACCATATACTCAGCAGCATAGGAGTTAACTTTTGTCCTATTTTCAGGAACTTTATATTGTTTTAAAAGCTTAAATGCGTCTTTTACGGTTGTTGGAGTATTAGGGTACAATTCTTTATAAATGTGTGGTGTAGGAATAACACTTTTAATCCCTAGTTCATGGTAGGCATTTAGCATTTTAGTTGATGTGTCTACATCTTTGCTGCCGTCATCTATACCCGGCAACAAATGGTTGTGAATATCACAAAGTTCTTCAAATAAAGGTTTTTGATGTTTTTTGAAAAAACTGAACATTAACTTTTAAGTTTTTTCAAAATTACAATATATTCTCTAGGTATTGAAGTTTTTAAATATTTTTAAAAGTAGTATTAGGTTTGCTTGTGAAGTTTTAAATAAAAATTATTGTACATTTTATTAAAAGGATTAAATTAATTATAATGATACAAGAACGAAAACGATTGAGTTTTTGGTTGCTGTTGTGTAACCAAAAGGGTTGTAATATATTTGGGAAATCTATAAAAATAACCGATGATATTAATTGCTGATGGTGGCTCAACAAAAGCCGATTGGATTGCTTTAGATGCCAACAAAAATGAACTTTTTAGAGTAAGAACTTTGGGATTAAATCCAGCAGTAATTTCTTCAGAAGAATTAACCAACAGAATTGTGAATATGTTTCAACTCATTAATGTTAAAGATGAGGTGAGTCAAGTTTATTTTTATGGTGCTGGTTGTGGAACTCCTAATGCATGTGCTGTCTTAAAAGATGTAATGCAAGCCATCTTTACAAATGCTGCTATAGCTGTAGAAGAGGACATGTTAGCTGCTGTATATGCAGCCTCAGGAAAAAAACCTGCTTTAGTTTGTATTTTAGGAACAGGGTCTAATAGTTGTTATTACGATGGTCAAAATATGCAAATGCAAGTCCCTTCTTTGGGGTATGTTTTAATGGATGAAGCCAGTGGTAATTATTTTGGTAAAAGATTAATTAGAGACTATTTTTATGGAATGATGCCTAAATATATGGTGGACAGATTTGAAGCTGATTATGTACTTGATGCAGACACTATTAAGACAAACATATATAGAGCGCCAAATCCTAATATGTATTTAGCTTCTTTTGCAAAGTTTATGTTTGATTTTAAAGATGAGAAATATGTCAGAAGATTAATGAAAAAGGGATTTGAAAAATTCTTCAAGTATAGAATCTTACCGTATAACCCATCCGAGGACATGCCCATTTATTTTATAGGCTCTATTGCGCATTACTTTAAAGAAATATTAGATGATGTTGCCGAAAAGAATGGACTTAAAATATCAGGGGTTATTCAAAGACCCATAGATAATTTACTAGAATACCATAAACAGCATATTAATTAATATACTCCAAAAGTTGTTCAAGAAACATCCCTCTTGATCCTTTAATAAGAATATAACTTTTTTCTAAAGGAGTATCGGTGATACTTTTTATTAAAGACTCTAGAGTCAAGTGTTTTTCTACTGCCGAGGTTTTACTGTAATGTTGACCAACAAAAACACATCGGTTAAAACCTAGTGTATCACAAAGATTAACGATATTTTGATGTTCATGTTCAGTATCTTCTCCTAATTCAAACATATCACCCAAAATCACAATTTTATTTTTATGATTTATTGCCTTGAAATTTTCTAGCGCTAAACGCGTACTTGTAGGATTTGCATTGTAGGCATCCATTACAACAGTATTCGTTTTCTTTTCTATAACCTGAGACCTATTATTTGTTGGTTTGTAATTACTGATCCCTGTAATTATGTTTTTTTTAGAGATGTTATAGTATTCTCCAATTGAAATGGCAGCCTTAAGGTTATTTAAATTATAGATTCCAATGAGTTGTGTATCAATAATTTCATTGTTGTAGTTTAGAGCTAATAAGGGCTGAGTAGAAGAGATGCTAATAGAAGAGTTTAATGAAATTCTCTCCATAGTGTTGGTCAATTCTAATTGTTTGGCATCATTAGCATCTACAAAAGCTATTTTATTATTACTTTTAAGGTAGGTATACAATTCTGATTTTCCTTTAATCACTCCTTCAATTCCTCCAAAACCCTCTAGATGTGCTTTACCAAAATTTGTAATATAACCAACATCAGGCTCACAAATAGAGCATAAGAATTCTATCTCTTTTTGATGATTTGCACCCATTTCTACAATTCCAATCTCAGTTTCATTGGTAAATGATAAAAGTGTTAACGGTACGCCGATATGATTATTTAGATTCCCTTTTGTTGCTCCAGTATTAAATTGGGTTTTTAAAACAGCATGAATGAGTTCTTTTGTTGTGGTTTTTCCATTGCTACCAGTAATACCTAGAATAGGAATATTAAGTTGTCTACGATGATAATTTGCTAGTTTCTGAAGGGTTTCTAAAACATTGTTTACTAAAATAGTTTTTCCTTTAATTTGATAATTAATATCATCAATTACAGCATATTTAGCACCTTTTTGAATGGCTTTTTCTGCAAATTTATTTCCATTAAAATGATCACCTTTAAGCGAAAAGAAAATAGCACCTCTCTTAATAGCTCTGGTATCAGTGGTGATAAGATAGTTACTTGAATAAATTTGATATAACGCTTCAATATTCATGCTTAAATATAAAAAAAAATCCTCATTGAGTAGAATTCAATGAGGATTTATAATTTTTTGTGTTGATTTATCTTGATGGGTTTCTTGCGGTTCTTTTTCCACTATTTAGGTTACCCATGACGTCAGTAGCACATCTAAAACCAATGTAATTTGTAGACATATACTCAGGTAAATATCTTCTTTGAGCTGGATCTAGCCAATACTCTCTGTCTTGCCAAGACCCTCCTTTATGAACTCTGGTTTTATTACTAATTAACGTAGTTCTCTTTTTGATATCATATTTATCAAGTTTACCTGTATTTTCGTCTTTAGCATTGATTGGAGAATTATACATTCTTGATTTGTTGGTAAATTGATCATCCTCTAAATCAAATAAACGATTTGATAATTTATCACCATCATTCTTATCTGTATTATCAGAAACAGAATAGTTGGTTCTCATGAAGACATCATTCATCGTCACAGGTACATATTTAATTTCACCAGGTAAATTAGAAACTACCACTTTTCCATTAGGTAATGTATCATAAGAAACCATTGCTTGATTAGATTCACCAATAATTACTACTTGACCAGTTGAATCTATTAATTTTTTTCTGAAGTTATTACCTCTATAGAAATTAAAATCATTGGCCTCACTGTCTATGATAGGTCGGTATACATCAGCAACCCATTCTGCCACGTTTCCAGACATGTCATAAAGGCCATATCCATTAGGTGGATAAGATCTTACAGAAATAGGTATGTCTGATCCATCTTCAGACCATCCAGATAAACCACTGTAGTTTCCTTTACTTTGTTTAAAGTTTGCTAACTGACTTCCTTTGTATCGGTTTGATTTCTCTCTAGTATACTTACCATCCCAAGCAAATTTCTTTCTACCTCTAATGTTATTGTATTCTCTGTTTTCAGTATTTGCTTTAGCAGCGTATTCCCATTCAACTTCAGTAGGCAATCTGAATTTTTGTGATAAAATTCCATCAAGAGAAGTTACTTGTCTTCCAGTAAATGTACCTTTTTCTGGTCTCGGTGCTCCTCTCTTTCTTAATTTATTATCAGGTAAACCTCTCTTATATACAGTAGAATCACCATCAAATAATTTATAAGGATTTTCTAAATATAAATCGGTGTCAAAAAAGTTTCGTATGGTATCATTTGCTAATACATTAGATAAAACCCCCTTGTCTATTAAATTTTTAAGATTTACAGCACTTGTTCTCCACTTACAATATTGAACAGCTTGCAACCAACTCACGCCTACAACAGGATAATCAGAATATGCAGGATGTCTCAGATAACTTTCAGATAAGAGTTCGGTATTTCCTAAACTGCTTCTCCAAACAAGCGTATCAGGTAGTGCTGAAGCATAAATATTTTTATATTTTTCTTCTTCTGGAGGAAATACTTCTTTAGTTACCTGAAGGTATAATAAATACTCAGAGTTCGTTACTTCTGTTTCGTCCAAATAAAATGATCGTACGTGCATTTTTTGAGGTGTAGTATTCCAATCGAACATTACATCGTCTTGCACTTGCCCCATAACAAATGAACCTCCTTCAATTCCAACCATTCCATCAGGTGTTTTCTGACCTTGAAATGAAGTTCCTTTGATATAACTACCAAATTTAGGATCGTTAAAATTCCAACCTGTTAACGAAGATGTACTTTTATTGGTCGAATTACAATTGTATAGTAAAATACTACTGAGTAAAAGAAGGGTTATTCTAGAATAGTTCTTCATATATAATATAAAATATTAGGATTCTAATTTTTTTTGGCAATTTACAATAAAATTATTTTCATACAAGATGTTTTATAAATTTATATGATTGTAAATTGTTAATGTTATAAAGATAACGCAACACTTTTTCTTATATTATGATTTAACAATTTTTAACACAAAATATATCCATATTATTTGCGTTCTTTGAAGAATGATTGCATTGAAAAAACATATAATTTTAAAGATTTTATTCATTTTATGTTCCGTTGTAGGTTACGGACAAGTTACAAACTCAGTATTAGCCAATGGGAATTGGTATAAGTTTGCAACAGACACTACAGGAGTTTTTAAAATTGATAAATCTTTTTTACAACAGCTAGGAATTTCAACAAATAACTTAAATCCAAAAAAAATTCATATTTATGGAAACGGAGGTCAATTACTCCCCGAATTAAATGCAGATTTTAGGTATGATGATTTGCAAGAGAATGCTATTTTCATTGAGGGTGAAGAAGATAATTCTTTTGATTCTAATGATTACATTCTATTTTATGCCAAAGGACCCCACAGCTGGGAAGTAAATCCCGCTCAAGGAACGGTAAATCATATACAAAATATATACTCAGACAAATCTTATTATTTTATGACCATTAATGAAGATGATGGAAAGAGAATACAAAATTCTTCTCCTGTTATTGGTTCTGCTAGCACTCAGATTACTACCTTTAATGATTACGTTTTTTATGAAAAGGAAACTATTAATCTTTTTGCCGCGGGTAAAAAATGGCTTGGAGAAGATTTTAGTGTAGATAATGAGTTATCACTTGAAATACCATTCCCAAATATAGTGATAACTGAGCCCGTAAACATAAAAGTTAGAGCAGTGGCTGTATCTGAATTAACTTCTTCAATGCAAGTTAAGGTAAACTCTCAAGATCTTTTTAATCTCAATTTTAGTGCGAGTACAAGTTCTGGTGATCTAGCATCAGAAAGAACACAGAGTGCAAATCAATTAATTTCATCTTCTACTATTGAGTTTAATTTAAATTACAATAATGGTGGAAATCCATCGGCAAGGGCTTATTTAGATTATATTGAAGTATCAGGAAAAAAAGAATTAACAGCAAACGATTTTCAGTTTTCTTTTCGAAGTTTTGAAGCTGCAAATACAGCAGGAATAGTCGAATATCAGATTCAAAATTCACAAAATATATTTCAGATTTGGGATGTAACAGACCCAATCAATGCAACTAATATAAATAATGAATCAACTTCAGGACCTTTTTCTTTTAAAGCAAATTCTGGAGTGTTGCAAGAATATATTGTAGTGCATCAAGATGATTATTACACCCCAGAAATCCTATCCAACTCTAAAATTAAAAATCAAAATGTACATGCAATAAAAGATATCAACTACCTACTAATTACCACCGATGAATTTGAATCACAAGCTCAGAGAATAGTAGACTATCATATAGAAAACTCAGGATTAACAGCAAAAGTTGTTAATTTAGATGAGATTTATAATGAATTCTCCTCTGGTAGTAGAGATATTACAGGAATTAGAGATTTTATCAAACATGTTTACGAATTAAATTCAACAGATGATGATCAATTGAAATATGTTTGTTTTTTTGGAGATGCATCCTATGATTATAAAGATAGAATTATTGGAAACAATAATATTGTTCCAGTTTACCTCGCAACTGACAGTTACAGTTTAGCAGAATCATATGTTACAGATGATTTTTTTGGGATGCTTGAAGAATCTGAGGGAACAATGTCTGGAGCACATACCATGGAAATTGCAACCGGAAGAATCCCTGTTTCTTCTCAGCAACAGGCAAAAGATGTAGTGGATAAAATCTTAAGAGATTATAATGTTGATTCATTTGGAGATTGGAGAAATTCAATAACTTTACTAGCCGATGATATTGACGTTCTTTCTGATCAACCTATACAACGTGGAGTAGAGACCATTGCTGATGATATTAAAGCCATTAAACCAATTTTTAATATCAATAAAATATATGCAGATGCCTATGTGCAACAAAACTCTTCAGGAGGAGAACGCTATCCAGATGTAAAAGAGGCAATTACAACAGCTATAGAATCAGGTACTCTAGTTTTTGATTATTTTGGACACGGTGGTGAAGATGGTTTTGCATCAGAAAGATTTTTTGACATCCCTCAAGTTAAAGGACTTAATAATGAAAACACCTTACCGCTTTTCATAACTATTACATGTGAGTTTTCAAGATTTGATAATCCGATAAGAATTTCAGCTGGAGAAAATGTATTTTGGAATGCCTCCGGAGGCGCAGTTTCTATGATTTCAACCACAAGAGAGGTTTTTATCAGTACCGGTCAAGCCTTCAATAAAAGACTAATTGCTACTTTATTAGAATTTAATGATGAAGATTTAACCATAGCAGAATCTTTGGTGAAAACAAAAAATAATTACAATAGGGAGCAAAAGTTTTTTATTTATTATTTTGGAGATCCTGTTAAAAAATTAGCAATTCCTAAGCCAAATATTAAAATCACAAAAATGAATGGTGTAGACATTACTCAATCAATAGATACGCTCAAAGCCTTATCTAAAGTTCGTTTTGAAGGGGTTGTTACTGATAATTTGAACACTGTTTTAACTGATTTTAATGGTAGTTTATCTACTACTGTATATGATAAGCCTATTGATAAATCAACCTTAGATAATGATAATTTTGGTGTTGTTGAAGTTTTTGATTCTCAAGAAAGTAAACTATTTAGAGGATTGGCAACTGTAGAAAATGGAAATTTTAATTTCGAATTTATAGTACCAAGAGATGTGAAAATTGCTTATGGAAAAGGAAAGTTAAGTTTTTATGCTACTGATCAAATACTTGATAAAGCAGGTTACAATGCCGATGTAATTGTAGGCGGTATTAATGAGAATGCTCCAGAAGATACAGTTGGTCCTGAAATTCAATTATTTATGAATGATGAATCTTTTTTAGATGGAGCAAACACGAATGCGTCACCAAATTTAATTGCAAAATTATTTGATTTGAGCGGTATTAATACCTCAATTACTGCTGTAGATCATGATATTGTTGGAGTTTTAGATGGAGATGAATCTAATCCAATAATCTTAAATGACTTTTATCAAACAGAATTAGATGACTTTACTCGGGGTAAGGTAGTTTATCGACTACGAAATTTATCTGTAGGTCCTCATACCCTTAAACTCAAGGCTTGGGATACCTACAACAATTCTTCAGAAGCAATGCTGAATTTTGTAGTTGTTAGTGATAATAGTGTAACCTTAGATAATGTTTTAAATTATCCTAATCCATTTGTAAATTATACCGAGTTTTGGTTTAACCACAACAAACCCAACGAACCTCTTGAAGTTCAGGTTCAAATTTTTACAGTTTCAGGAAAATTAGTAAAAACTATTAATCAGTTGGTTCAAACAACAGGTAATTTATCTAGAAATATTTCATGGAATGGTTTAGATGATTTTGGAAATAAGTTAGGAAAAGGAGTTTATATTTATAAATTAAAAGTAACATCAACAACAAGTAATATATCGTCAGAAAAGTATGAAAAGCTAGTCATATTATAATTTATTACGATATTTACGTTTTAATAAGAAAAGTAAATCAAAGACATGAGAAAAATAGGGATAGTATTAATTATTTGTATTTTAAGTAATATTGGAGTTTCAGCACAAAACGGAGGCATTACAACAGCAACACCATTTTTATTAATTATACCTGATGCTAGGGCAGGAGCAATGGGTGATGTTGGGGTATCTACATCAGCAGATGCAAGCTCTCTGTTTCACAATCCATCTAAAATTGCATTTAGTGGGCAAGAAGTGATGATCGGAATCAATTACTCTCCATGGTTAAGAAATTTAACTGATGATATTTTTATTGGGAGTGCCTCATACATCAAAAGAATTAATGAAAACGCTGCATGGGGAACCGAATTTAGATATTTTTCTTTGGGTCAAGTAGATTTAACTGATAATGTTGGAAATCCAACAGGTACTATTAACCCGAATGAATTTGCACTTTCAGGAACCTACGCATTAAAATTGAGTGAAACGTTTTCTATGGGGGTTAGTGGTCGTTACTTTAGATCCAATTTAGCCTTCACAGGAACAAATTCAACCCTACAACCTATTAACTCGTTTGCTGTAGATGTTTCTGGTTATTATCAATCCTACGAGAAAAATTATGGAAATTTTGATGGACGTTATAGAATTGGTTTTAATATTGCTAATATTGGTCCAAAAGTATCTTATGTTCCCGGAGAAGAGGATTTTATACCAGCAAATTTAAAATTTGGTGGAGGATTTGACTTTATTTTAGATGCATATAATACCTTAAGTATAAACACAGAGTTTACAAAACTTTTAGTCCCATCTCCACAAGAAGATGGTTCTGATCAAGAAAAAGGATTTATATCAGGTATTTTTAGCTCATTTGGTGATGCAGAGGGAGGTTTTAGTGAAGAGTTAGAAGAAGTTACTTATGCTCTAGGTGCAGAATATCTTTATAATGATGCCTTTGCCCTACGTTTAGGATACTTTCATGAAAGTGAAAATAAAGGAAATAGAAAATTTTTCACTATGGGAGCTGGATTTAAAACGAATGCTTTGAATGTAGACTTATCGTATTTAATTAATTCTTCTGATGTAAATAATCCATTAGAAAACTCGCTTCGTTTTTCTTTATCCTTTGATTTAGGAGAAATCTATTATGATTATTAAGATCAATCCATTCTTAATATAACATATAATTTATGAAGGAAATTAATACAGGAACTTCGGCTTTTCTATTTCAAGATATTAATGAGTTATCTGATGTTGACAAAAATTTAATGCAAGCCGCTATAAAGGCTTCAAGGAATGCCTATGCTCCTTACTCTGGGTTCAGCGTTGGTGCAGCACTTCTAATGGAGGATGACACTATCATCATAGGAAATAATCAAGAAAATGCAGCTTACCCCTCTGGCATGTGTGCTGAGCGCGTGGCGATTTGGAAAGCAGGTTCTTCATATCCAAATAAAAAAGTAAAAAAAATTGCCATTACAGCTGTCTCCTCAAACAAACAACTAGATAAGCCAGTTGGTCCCTGTGGAGCATGTAGACAAACCTTACTGGAGTATGAAGTTAATCAAAAAGAGGATATGGAAATTTTGTTTATGGGTGAAATAGGTAACGTTGTGAAAGCTAATTCTATTGCATCCTTATTGCCTTTTTCATTTGATAGTTCATATCTGTAATTTTAGAATAAAATAGAGTAGTGATGTTTGAACATCGTAAAAACTACTCCAATTAAAAGTTATAAGCAATTAATAATTAGTTTCTTTGTATTTGAAATAATTTAAACTTCATGATATCTTCAACCATAACAGGAACTGGATCTTATATTCCAGAAATTAAAAAAGAAAATAAACAGTTTTTAGAAAATTTTTTTTTGAATGCTGATGGTACAGAAATACCAAATGAAAACGAAGTTATTATTGAAAAATTTAAAGCCATCACAGGAATCGTTGAAAGAAGATATGCACCATCTAAATACAATACCTCAGACTTAGGTTTTTTCGCAGCTCAAAAAGCGATTGAAGATGCAGCTATTAATCCAGAGGAATTAGATTATATTATTTTGGCTCATAATTTTGGAGATGTTAAATCTACAGCGATACAAAGTGATTTATTACCAAGTTTAGCCACAAGAGTAAAGTATAGGTTGGGTATTAAAAACCCTAATTGTGTTGCTTATGACATTTTATTTGGTTGTCCTGGTTGGGTAGAAGGTGTTATTCAAGCTCAAGCATTCATAAAGGCAGGAATTGCAAAAAAAATATTAGTTATTGGAGCAGAAACTTTATCTAGAGTAGTAGACAAATACGATAGAGATTCAATGATTTATAGTGATGGAGCAGGAGCATGTATCGTTGAAAAAAATAATGGCCAAGATGCTGGAATTTTAAGTCATGCTTCACAAACTTTTAGTGAAGAAGAGGCCTATCATTTGTTTTTTGGAAAATCATACCAAACTCAAGAAGATCCTGATGTTCGTTACATAAAAATGCATGGAAGAAAGATTTATGAATTTGCTTTAAATCATGTACCTGCGGCTATGAAAACGGCTTTGGATAAGACTGGAATTGATATTAGTGATGTTAAGAAAATATTTATTCATCAAGCTAATGAAAAGATGGATGAAGCCATCATTAAACGTTTTTTCAGGTTGTATAAAACACCAGTGCCTGAGGGAGTTATGCCAATGAGTATTCATAAATTAGGAAATAGTTCTGTGGCCACTGTACCTACATTATTAGATTTAGTAATAAAAGGTAATCTAGAAAACCAATCTATTGAAAAAGGTGATATCATCATTTTGGCATCAGTTGGAGCTGGTATGAACATAAATGCAATAGTCTATCGGTATTAATTTGTGAAATTTTATAAACACAAAGCTTTTATTTATAAATTGAAGTACTATTTTTGCACATGCAACAACACCAGGTACTTATTTTAGATTTTGGATCGCAATACACTCAATTAATTGCGAGAAGAGTAAGAGAGTTGAATATTTATTGTGAAATTCACCCTTACAACAAACAACCCGCAAACGCTAGTGAATTCAAAGCAGTTATCTTATCAGGAAGTCCATCCTCTGTTAGATCTGATCAAGCACCTCATCCTGATTTGTCAGAAATTAGAGGAAAAAAACCAATGCTAGCGGTTTGTTATGGAGCACAATATTTAGCACATTTTTCTGGAGGTGAAGTAGCACCCTCAAATACAAGAGAATATGGAAGAGCCAATTTGTCTTTTATCAAAGACAATGAAATATTTTTCTCTGAAATCTCTGAAGGAAGTCAAGTTTGGATGAGCCATTCAGACACAATTAAAACATTACCAACAAATGCAGTTCATTTGGCAAGTACGTCAGATGTAAAGAATGCAGCTTTTAGAATTGATGGTGAAGATACTTTTGCAATTCAGTTTCACCCTGAGGTCTATCATTCTTCTGATGGTAAGCAATTACTTGAAAACTTTTTAGTAAAAATTGCAGGTGTAGCACAAACTTGGACTCCAAATTCATTTGTAGAAACAACAGTAGCCAAAATAAAGGAAACAGTAGGAGACGATAAGGTAGTTTTAGGATTATCAGGTGGTGTAGATTCCTCTGTAGCAGCAGTTTTATTACACAAAGCCATTGGTAAAAATCTGTATTGTATTTTTGTGAATAATGGATTATTGAGAAAAAATGAGTTTGAAAGTGTACTCAATCAATACGAAGGCATGGGATTAAACGTTAAAGGTGTAGATGCATCGGCACGTTTTTTGACTGCTTTAAAAGGATTATCTGATCCAGAGAAAAAAAGGAAAGCTATTGGAAATGCCTTTATTGAAGTTTTTGATGATGAAGCTCATAAAATAGAAAATGTAAAATGGTTAGCGCAAGGAACTATTTATCCGGATGTTATAGAATCAGTATCTGTAAATGGAGGTCCATCAGCAACCATTAAAAGCCATCATAATGTAGGAGGGTTGCCAGATTTTATGAAATTAAAAATTGTGGAACCTTTGCGAATGATTTTTAAAGATGAGGTAAGAAGAGTAGGAGCTTCTATGGGAATTGATCCTGAGTTATTGGGAAGACACCCTTTTCCCGGTCCAGGATTAGCGATTAGAATATTGGGAGACATCACCCCAGAAAAAGTAGCTATTCTTCAAGAGGTTGACGCTATTTTTATTGATGGATTAAAAGAGAGTGGTTTATATGATAAAGTATGGCAAGCTGGCGCAATATTATTACCTATAAATTCTGTTGGGGTTATGGGAGACGAGAGAACTTATGAAAAAGTAGTTGCGTTAAGAGCTGTAGAAAGTACTGATGGGATGACAGCTGATTGGGTTAATTTACCCTATGAATTTTTACAAAAGACATCAAATCAGATTATAAATAAAGTAAAAGGTGTGAACAGAGTAGTTTATGACATCAGTTCAAAACCACCAGCAACAATTGAATGGGAGTAAACTTATGAGAAAATTTAAAATCTTTATTATCTTATTTTTTGTAGTGATTGCATCTTCTTGTGGTCAACAAAAAAAATATATTTCCTATACCGTCAAAAAAGGTGAAACCATAAAAGGCATTGCAAAACGTTTAGGGATTAAAACTAAAGATTTATTAATTTTAAACCCAGATATAGGCAGAAAACCAGTTCCTGAAACATTAATTATTATTCCTAATAACGAGTATCAGCAAATTGAGGAGACTGCCATTTCTGTTGAAAATAATAATTCAATAATCGTTTCAGAAGAGATACCTAATGATGAAGAAGAAATAATAAACGATTTTATTCTTCATAAAGTTGAAAAGGGCGATACTTTTTATAATTTAACTCGGGCTTACAATGTTTCAAAAGATCAATTAAACCAATTAAATCCCTCAATAGATTCGCATGGGCTCCAATTTGATATGTTATTAAAAATAAAACCAATTGAGGATGAAGATTTACTTGTATTGTATAGAGATACTATCCAAGAAAACGCCGTTGTTAAATTAGCTATGATGCTTCCTTTTAGAGCTATTGAATATGATACCATAGATCCTAAAGATATTTTCAAAACAAATAGGTTAGTTAATATTACTACAGATATTTATTTGGGTGCTTCTGTAGCCATAGATTCACTTAAAAAACTTGGAATAGATATAGAACTTTCTGTTTTTGATACTGGAAGAAAAGACACTAAATTAGATTCAATATTAGCGGTTACAGATTTTGATAATATTGATGCAATTATAGGTCCATTATATTCTGAAGAAGTTCCCAAGGTTGCCAATAGATCAGGTATTCCTGTTGTTTTTCCAGTGTATTCAAAAAATCAAACTCGTTTTTCTTCTTCAAAAATAATTAAAACTTTTGCAGATAGAGAGGTTCATCAAAAAGCTCTAATAGATCATGTTCTTGCAAATTATGCAAATGAAAATATTTTAATTATTGGTGACAGTTCAGCCACTTCCATTCGAAATAGTGATTTAATTAAATCCAAACTATTACAACATGATTCTATAAACGAGGCGCTAATCATATATCCTAACCAAGGATACATTAGGAAAGATTATATTATTAATGCTTTAAAACCTGATGTGGGTAATTGGGTAATTTTAGCTACTGATAAACGAGTTATTTCATCTGATGTAATTAATAGTTTGATCAGTCTGCCAGTTGAAGAACTTGAGGAAGAAGAGGGTGAAGAAGATAAAAAAAATGATAAAGAAAGTGACGAGCCAGAAATGCAAATTTTACCTGAAGATACTGTGATTAAGGTTTTTGGAATTTTTAAATCTTCTCAATTTGATAAAATAGATAATAATAAATTGGCTAAGCTGGGTTTTACATATACCAGTGATACTTTTACTGATAAAAATTCACCTGAGATTCAACTGTTTCACAGTCAGTATTTGAAGAAAAATTATGCCTATCCATCTTATTACGCTACTAAGGGTTTTGATATCCTATTCGATATTGGAATTCGACTAGCCTCCGGAAAAAAACTAAAAGAGACTTTTAAGGATGGTATATCCTTCAGATTAGAGAGTAAGTTTGAGTATAGCAAGAGTTTATTTAATACTTCCTCTAATAAAGGTATTTATATTATTAAGTATAATCCAGATTTAACTTTAACCAGAATCAAATAATTTAAATTCTAATGTAAAAAAAACTCCTGAAGATTCAGGAGTTTAAATTTAGTGAAGATTAAATTTTCTTCATCTGTTGTTTCATCATTTGCATTTGCTCTTTCAGCATGCCGTGTTTGTCAAGTTTCTTTGCTTCAGCCATTAGTGTAGTTGCCTCACGCTTTCTTCTTTTTGTCATAGCAATACCCGCTAATTGTAATTTTGCCATTGCCAAATCATGGTCCATAGCCAAACCTAATCTAACAGCTTTTCTTAAATACTTTTCAGCTTGCGTCATGTTTGTTTGAGAGAGCATGATTCCGTGTAAGTAATTGTAGTAACCTTCTTGTTTTTGTGTGAGTGCAGTACTTGGGTTCTTTATATAAGTCAACCACTTTTGTGCAGCTGGGAAATTTTGTTTTCTTAATTGTAAAAATGATAATAAAATAAATTCATTTTTAAAATATAATAAGATAAACATTCCTGTAAGGAATAAGATAGCGATACCATTACCAATGTGACCTTGCCAAAATTCAAAAACAGACCAAACTATGGTTAAAAAGGCTAAAGCTAATTTTATATTTTTATGAAACATATATTCTTTTTTTGTGAGTACTAAAGTACACTATTCTTTTATTTTTTGTAAAACTTTCTATGTTTAAACCATGCAAATACTCCCAATATACCAATGAAGCTTACAGAATAAAATACTGAATTAGGTGTAATTACTTGATCGCCACTTGCATAGGAATGCAATCCAGATAAATAGAAATTTACTCCAAAGTAGGTCATCATTATAGCTCCATAAGCTAAAATTGACCAAAGATTAAAAGTATATCTGCTCCTTAAACCAGGTATCAATCTCATGTGTAATACAAACGCATATACCATAATGGACACTAATGCCCAAGTTTCTTTTGGATCCCACCCCCAATAGCGTCCCCAACTTTCATTGGCCCACATACCTCCAAGGAAATTTCCTATGGTTAACATAATTAAACCGATAGTAATTGCCATTTCGTTTATGGTGGTAATTTCTTTAATATTCAAATCCATTTTTTTCTTATTCTTTTCAGTAGTGAAAATAGTTAAGAATAAAGCTACAATTCCTAATATCATTCCTAAAGAAAATGGACCATAGCTTGCAACAATAATAGAAACATGAACTAACAACCACCAAGAATTTAATACGGGTTGAAGATTTGCAATTTCTGGATCTAACCAGTTTTGATGTGCGAATGCTAAAATAACAGCAGTTAAGAAAGTAGTTGCTGCAATAGTTAATGATGATTTTCTTCCAAAGGCTAGACCAAATAGGATAGTAGCCCAAGCAACATAAATAATAGACTCGTAAGCATTACTCCATGGAGCATTTCCACTAATATACCAGCGACTTATCAACCCTAATACATGCAAACCAAATAAAAGAATGGTTATTCCAATCAAAAATTTCACAACCTGTCCAATCCATTTTTTGTCATTAAAAATTTGAAGAATCACAAAGAAGATTAGAAAAACACTTGTAAACCCATAATACTTCGCTAATCTCTTAAAAATCTGCAATTTATTATAGGTGATTTCTAAATCTATCTTTTTCTTATTAGGATATACATCCTTACCATAATTTTGTTGGAATTTTTTTATTCCTGTGAGTAGTTTATTAGCCTCTGTATAATTATTAGTTCTTTTTGCATCTTGTAATAACCGAATATAAATGGGTAAAGATTGTCTAACAAATAAAGAATCTTTTCCGATGTAGTTAGCTCTAGATCCCTCAGGGTAGGAAACCCATTTATTATTTTCATCATTTAATTTAGGATATATTCGTAACACACTAAGACTTAGTGCTTGAGAAAATAAATAGATTCTTCTATCAATTTTAATGATATCTTTTTCAAATTTGTTTTGAACATTTTTTTTCTGCGCCTCTAAAACATATTCACTAATTTTTGATTCAGTACCCTCATAAAAATCGGCAAGAGCTGCATGGGTAACATTTTTTTCAACCCCTATAATTTCTCTAATTTCGGTATTTCCTTTTTCTAGATAAATAAAAGGAACGTTAAACCAAAGGTTTGAATTTTCTATGATAGATAGAAAGACTTGGCTAGGTTCTATTCCATTAAAATCATCATTATGAAATACTTTTCGAACCAATTCAGAGGCAAAAGTATGTGCCGGTTTCATACGTCCACCAATGTCTTGAATAATGAGCGTATTAAACTCATCAGCATGCTTTAAATCAATCAAGTTGGCTTTTAATACAGAATCAATTTGTTGATCAGATATTTTAGTTAAATGATTTTTTTGAGTTTGAGCAATTCCATTAATACTTATAAAAAGTCCAATAAATAGCGTAAGCGCTGCTTTTTTCTTTTTAATTTTTTTCAATGTTTTCTTTAAGCTATCAAACCGTGTTCCTGGGGCAAAGAGAATAGAAATCATTCCAATGTATAATAAAGAATAGCCAATATAGCTGATTAGAGTTCCCCAAAAATCATGATTGACAGAAAGATGAGTTTGTTCTACTTCACCAGAGAGATCATAACTGGCTTGAAAAAACTTGAAGCCTTTGTGATCTAATATGTGATTCATATAAATTTTATAATCAAATGTTTCATCAGTATCTATTAAAGTTACTTCACTAGAAAAAGCGGATGCACTCTCTGATCCTGGATATTTATCTAATTGAAAATCATTTAGTTTAATCTCAAAAGGTGTTTTTAGCATTTGAGGGCCATAATCTATTCTGAAATTTAATCCATTCAAAGAAAATTGAGTAGGTCTTTGAGGAGCATATTTACCACCATATATTTCAATTTTTTTGGTTTCTTCGTCTACTGTTATGTCTAATAGTAATGCATCTAGTTTTGTGTCATCTTTTTTAGCACCTCTTACTGTTTTTAACTCTCCTTTCTTGACAGGTTCAGGAATTACAAATGGTAGTTCACCAATTCTATATAAAGACCTGAGTTGAAAATCTTGAATACTGTCTTTAACAATTGTTCCCTCAGCTCTATCGGCCATGCGCATCCAACTCCCATCGTTTAGCGTCTGAATTTTCAAGACCCCATCTTCTCTGAATAAGTTGATAGAACCGGAGTTGTTTGGAGCTTCAAAACCGACTAAAACACCATGAATATTTTGTAATTCTCCTTTTTTTATGTAATGCTCATGTCTCGATCCACTGCTAGATTCAACTATAAATAAAAATTCTTCTCCAGTTTCATTCTCTGAAAATTTTTCTTCTGCCCATGGAATGTATTTTGATAATTTAACAGAGAAAACCTGATCTTTAAATTCTTCATCTAAACTCCAGCTATTATCTCCCTTGGCTGAGAATAGGGTAGATTTATGAAATGTTTTTTGTACTTCATTATTGTCTACTACTAAATTTACATAAGTGGTTTCAGATAGGAATTCTTGTGTAGTTTCTCCCTCATTGATAAGCATTAAGCCTTCGTATCCTATATACCTTGTAATACCTGCTCCAATTAAAATTAGCAGAAATGATACATGAAATAGTAAGACAGGCCATTTTTCTTTTCTTAACAATCGATATCGAAAAATATTACCAAAAAAATTGATAATGAAAAATACCATAATAGCTTCAAACCACCAAGCATTATAAACTATTGCCTTAGCTGTTTGAGTCCCATAGTCATTTTCAATAAAAGTAGCAACTCCCATGGCTACAGAGTACACGATAAAAAGCACTGCAGTTAATCGTGTAGAGTAAAAAATATCGAATATTTTTTTCATCCTAAAAAGGCTTATAAATAAGTTGCAAATTTATGAATTATACAACAAAAATTCATTCATTTTCCTCTTTTTTAAAACTAAAAAAATGGTGTTAACTAAAGTTTAACAAGATTTTTTTTACTAGATCTAATCAGTTTATTTTGATTGATTAGCTATGCCACTTAATTTATTAGTTTTGGTGGACCTGGTGGTATTTGAGGCTCATAAACTTTATTTCCCTTTCTTTCTAAAAATTCTTTTTTTGCACCCTCAATTAATTTAGGGTTTTTATAAAAATCTAGCATAGTCATGGCTAATGATTTTGAGGCATATATCATCCCTTTATGTCCAATAGACATTCCTGTACACGCAACAACAGCCCATGAATGCCAAGGACCGTCTTTTGCTGCAGTGGTAACGCCTAATCTTACTACTGGAACAATTTGACTTACGTCACCCACATCAGTAGATCCTCCTTGGGCTGGAATTGTTGGCTTTATTGGTTTTATTTTACCGTCTATTCCCTTAAGTTCTTTTCCTGTTTCTTTAAGAATTGTATTTGCATATTTAATTTCATCACTTGAGTATTCTATCTCTCCTAATAACTCAAAGTTTTTTTGTATGATTTCTGCACCAAATCTATTAGGTATAATTTCATAGATTCCAGAAATCAAACTCAATTCGTACCCTACGTTAGCCATCATTGATGCTCCCTCTGCCATTTTTTTTGCTCTTTCATACAAAATGTTGACATTTTCTTTATCGTTTTCTCGAATTCTAGTCCATATTTGTGCATAGTCTGGAACCACATTTACAACATCTCCTGCTTTTTCAATGTCATAATGTATTCTGGCTGTTGGTCTAATATGTTCTCTGTAATAGTTTAAGGAAGTAGTATATAGTTCCATAGCATCAACAGCGCTATTTCCATTCCAAGGATCTCCAGAAGCATGAGCAGCATCACCAAAAAACTTCAATCTAAAATCGACGAGTGCTTTACTACTTTGCGTACTCGCCTCAATTTCATCTGCAGGATGCCAATCCATACAGATGTCTAAATCATCAAACAATCCCTCTCTAACCATCCAAACTTTTCCAAATATAGTTTCTTCTGCAGGTGTTCCATAGAATCTTACGGTTCCTGTTATTTTACCAGATTTGATCATTTCTTTTATGGCAATTGCAGCTCCAAGACTAGCAGTTCCAAAAAGATTATGACCACACCCATGACCTGGTGCTCCTTTTTGAAGAGGATCTTTGATAGGCTGTTTTTTTTGAGATATTCCAAGGTTCGCATCAAATTCTCCCATGATTCCAATGATGGGTTTTCCTGAGCCATATTCAGCAATAAAAGCTGTTTCAATACCGGCAACACCTTTTTTCACAGTAAACCCATTTTCTTCTGCATAGTCTGATAAATAATTTGAAGATTTAAATTCTAAAAGTGCAGGTTCTGCAGCTTCCCAAATATTATCACTGATTTCAATAAGTTTATTTTTATGTTGTTCTATAGAGTTAATTAATGCCTTTTTATTTTTTGACATTCCCTTTTGAGCAGAGATATTGGTTGATACTAGAAGTATAAAAACTAAAAATAAATATTTTTTCATGTTAAAAGAATTGAAAATTAAAGCACAAAAGATACTATTATTATTTCACAGAATCAATTAAAATAGTAACCATTTCTATAGCAGCTTGTGCAATTTTAGTTCCTGGTCCAAAAACACCAACGGCACCACAATCAAACAGAAATTGATAATCTTGAACAGGAATTACACCTCCAACAATTACCATAATATCTTCACGCTCATATTTTTTTAACTCTGAAATTACTTGAGGTACTAAAGTTTTATGTCCTGCCGCTAATGACGAAATTCCTAAGATATGAACATCATTTTCAATAGCTTGCTTGACTGCTTCTTTTGGAGTTTGAAATAGTGGGCCAATATCTACATCAAATCCTAAATCTGCATAACCAGTAGCGACAACTTTAGCTCCTCTATCATGACCATCTTGTCCTAATTTTGCTATCATAATTCGCGGTCGCCTTCCTTCAAGTTCGGCAAACTTATCAGTAAGTTCAGCCGCTTCCTTAAATAACGCATTATTTTTTATTTCTTTACTATACACCCCTGAGATGGTTTTATGAACTGCTTTATGTCTCCCATATGCTAGCTCTAAAGCAGCTGAAATTTCCCCTAAGGTAGCTCTTTCTTGAGCAGCTTTTATGGCCAGTTCTAATAAATTTTCACTTTTAAGATTTTCTAAGTTACTTGGTTTTAAACTTAGTTTGGCAGCTCTAGTAATTTCATCAAGCCGTTTTTGTACTTTTTTTGAATTTCTATTTGCTTTTATTTGAGTTAACCTTTTAACTTGAGATTTCCGAACAGCGTTATTATCTACATTAAGTATTTGAAGGGGGTCTTCTTCATTTAATTGATATTTATTCACTCCAATAATTATATCTTGACCACTATCAATTTTTGCTTGTTTTTTTGCCGCGGCTTCTTCAATTCGCATTTTAGGAATTCCCTTTTCTATTGCTTTTGTCATTCCACCCAATCCTTCAACTTCTTTAATTAAACTCCATGCTTTGTTAGCAATAGCTTCAGTAAGTTGTTCTAATTCATAACTTCCTGCCCATGGATCTACAGTTTTTGTGATCTGAGTTTCATCTTGTAAGTATATTTGAGTATTTCGAGCTATTCTGGCAGAAAAATCTGTTGGTAACGCTATTGCTTCATCAAGGGCATTCGTATGAAGACTTTGAGTTCCTCCAAATGCAGCAGCCATAGCTTCAATGGTTGTTCTTGCAATATTGTTAAACGGATCTTGCTCTGTTAAACTCCATCCACTTGTTTGACTATGCGCTCTTAAAGCAAGTGATTTTGGATTTTTTGGATGAAATTGTTTCACAAGTTTTGCCCATAACATCCTTGCGGCTCTCATTTTTGCTATTTCTGTAAAATGATCCATACCTATACCCCAGAAAAAAGATAATCTTGGTGCAAATGAGTCTATGTTCATACCTGTTTCTATTCCCTTTTTTAGGTACTCTAATCCATTTGCTAAAGTATAAGCTAATTCAATTTCAGGAGAAGCACCAGCCTCTTGCATGTGGTACCCTGAAATTGAAATAGAATTAAACTTGGACATATTTTTACTAGTATATTCAAAAATATCTGCTATTATTTTCATTGAAGGACTAGGAGGATAGATATAAGTATTCCTAACCATGAATTCTTTTAAGATATCATTTTGTATGGTTCCAGAAAGTTCCGATTCTTTTACTCCTTGTTCCCGAGCGGCCACAATATAAAAGGCTAATATTGGTAATACCGCCCCATTCATTGTCATAGAAACAGACATTTTATCTAAAGGAATACCTTCAAATAAGAGTTTCATGTCTTCGACTGTATCTATGGCTACTCCAGCTTTTCCTACATCTCCTTCAACACGTTCATGATCTGAATCATAGCCTCTATGTGTAGCAAGATCAAAAGCTACAGATAATCCTTTTTGTCCACCTTTTAAGTTTCTTCTGTAAAATGAATTACTCTCTTCTGCTGATGAAAACCCTGCATATTGTCTAATAGTCCAGGGTTTTTTAACATACATAGTAGCATATGGACCTCTTAAATTTGGGGCAATACCCGCTATAAAACCTTCATGATTAAAAGTTTTATACGCTGTATCTTTAATGAAGTTTAGATATAAGTTTTGAAGCTTTTTTCGGGTCATTATATACGTTACTTTGTGTATTGTTTTAAATTAATATGTAAGGCTATTCCATTTTTAACCTATTTTGTTCCAGTTGATCTGCCAATCGCTTTTGAAGAATTGGTGCAATCAAAGTTTTAGTATTTTTTTTCTTTAAAAATGGGTAGATTTGAAGTTCATTCTTCATACAGTCATTTTCACTGGTTAATTTATTAGTCCCCAATAATATGATTTCATTTTGATCAAATTGAGTTTGCTGTTTTTTTGCATTTTCACTTATTTTATTTTGAATGACTCCTTTTTTAAGTTGCTTTAAAAATCCTCCACTTTTTTCTATTTGCTTGAATAGCTGAAGGGCTTTTTCTGCAAATTGTTTTTCAATACTTTCAATATAATAAGCTCCATTCGTAAATTTATATGCTTCTGAAAGATAGGCCTCTTCTTTTAAAATTAACAATTGATTTCTAGAAATTCGTTCTCCAAATTCATTCGACTTATGATAAATAGAATCGTAAGAAATATTAGATATTGTATCTGAACCCCCCAGAATTGCACTCATACATTCAGTTGTAGTTCTCAACATATTTACATTATAATCATATATTGTTTTGTTTCGTAAGCTTGGTTTTGTAAAAATATGAATGGGTGTACTTTTCACTCCATGTTCTGTTAGAAGAGCATCGACTAATAGGCGAAAAGCTCTTAATTTCGCAATTTCAAAGAAATAATTACTTCCAATAGAAAAAGTATAATGAATTTTAGGCGCTATAGACTTTCCAAATAACTCAATATATTCATTAGTATGTGCTAATGCATAAGCTAACTCTTGAATAATTGATGCTCCAGCATTTTGGTATAATGAAGCGTTTACACAAATTGAATTGTTGACAGACTGTATGTACTTGTTTTTTTCTTTAAGATCTGATTTTAAATTAAAAAACCAATTTCCTGTTTTAGCTAAGTTTCCTATAATATCGATTTGAAAATATAGACAGTTACTTTTACAATAGTCTTTAATTTCTGTGACAAATACAGCATTAAGAAATTCAAAATTTAAATAAATAAATATTTCTTCAGTATCTATATTGCTAAATAAAAGTTTATGATCAAAAGTTGAATTAGCAACAAACTGAATTGCTGAAGCTCCTCGATTAATGGAATCTACAGCCAATTTATTGGCTATGATTACATCATCTACAAAAATAGATTGACAGATTTTATATCCATTCTTAGCTAAAGGGATAGTATTAGTGTGCCTGTCTTCAGCGGAGTAAAATGGTTTTACATCTATACCTTCATTGGATTTCCAAATCAAGTTTTCATTATAATCTTCTCCTTTTAAGTCTACTTGAATTTTTTGTTTCCAAGCAGCTGGTGTTAAGGTATCAAATTCATTAAATAAAAAATCCTCCATTTATTTTTTCAAAGTATCAAATTCTATGATATAAATATCCTCGTTTTCTTTTTTCATTAAATACTTTTCTCTTGCAAATTTTTCAAGTTGAAGAGAATCTTGTAATTGCGTAATTGTATTTTTATCTTTTTTAATTTCTTTTTTATAAAATTTGATAGTTGTGTTAAGTTCCTTTATTTCTTTCTTAAATTCATTATTAAGTTGAACATTAGCATCAAAGAAAAACATCCATATTAAAAAAGCAATTAAAATGACGATGTATTTATTTGTTAAAAATTTAAATATCTTATTTTCTTTTATTTTTTTTGCAACCATATTATAAGCGTTCACTTATTACTGTTCTAACGATATCAATTGCAACCGTATTGTAACGATCGTTAGGAATAATGATGTCTGCAAAACTTTTAGTGGGTTCTATAAATTGCTGATGCATTGGTTTTAGTGTATTTTTATAGCGATCTAAAACTTCATCAATATCTCTTCCTCTTTCTTTAATATCTCTTCTTACTCGTCTTATTAGCCTCTCATCAGCATCAGCATGAACAAATATTTTGATATCAAATAGATCAAGTAATTCTTTACTGTTAAAAATAAGGATTCCTTCAATGATTACTACTTTTCTGGGATGGGTTTCAATATGATCTTTTGTTCTGTTGTGAGTAACAAAGGAATAAACAGGTTGCTGAATAACTTTTCCTTTTTTAAGGTCTGAGATGTGTGTTTCTAGCAACTCAAAGTCTATGGCTCTAGGATGATCAAAATTGATTTTTATTCGCTCCTCGTATGTGAGTGAATCTGTAGCCTTGTAATAAGAGTCTTGAGAGATAACACAGACTTCATTTTCAGGTAATTCATTAATAATTTGATTTACAACAGTGGTTTTACCACTTCCAGTTCCTCCAGCAATTCCAATTACAAGCATGTTTTTATTTTAAATAATGATAAAAACAAATTTAACAAATTATACTTGACCATATAGAAAAATAATTTTTTCAACTATAGATTAGTTTTTCAACATAAGAGAAAAATAGTCATAATGATAGGTTTCTATAACACTGTTAAAAGTTAATTTGTCGGGATGAGAGGATTATTTTTAATGATCCTCTATGGTTGTGTTGCAAATTAAAGCATGCTTTAATTTTAAACTAAAACGAAAAATATTCCTTAAGAAAGTAAACTTTCTGCGAAAATTTTCCTCTTTAGTTTGTCGGGATGAGAGGATTCGAACCTCCGATCTCTGGTCCCCCAGACCAGCACTTTAACCGGACTAAGCTACATCCCGTATTTTTAACAAATATAAAATTAATAACACTATATTTTTAGGCAAGAGCATCTTTGTATGTTTTCAGACAGCGTTCTCTTGCAAATTTATGTTCTACCATTGGGCTTGGGTAGGTTAGTTCTTGAAAATCTGGAACCCACTTTTGAATATATTTTAAGTCTTTATCAAATTTTTGAATCTGGCTAGTAGGGTTAAAAATTCTAAAATAAGGTGATGCATCAACACCAGTTCCTGCTACCCATTGCCAATTTCCCACATTACTAGACATCTCGTAGTCATGTAATTTTTCAGCAAAATATGCTTCACCCCAACGCCAATCTATAAGTAAATGTTTACACAAAAAACTTCCTACAAGCATACGAACTCTATTATGCATAAATCCGGTTTTATTTAATTGCCTCATACCAGCATCTACCATAGGATACCCAGTGTTTCCATCACACCATTTTTTAAATTCTTCTTCGTCATTTCTCCAAATAATTCTATCGTATTTTGATTTGAAAGAATTTTTATGGGTTTCAGGGAAATGCCATAAAATTTGCATAAAAAATTCTCTCCAAATTAATTCTTTGAGAAAAATCTTATTTTCTTGTGCATCTGCTCTAGAAACCATTTGGCGAACACTAACAGTGCCAAAGCGAAGGTGAGGCCCTAATTTCGATGTATTGTCTAGTGCTGGGAAATTACGAGTCTCTTCGTATTCATTGATAATTCTTGAATTAAAAATGTAATTTTTAATTGGAGTATTAGTCTCTATAAATCCAATATCACTTAATGTTAGAGTTTTTGATTTTGTTTTTTTATAAAGTCGTTTTAAAAAATCTTCAGAGGGATAATTTTCAGGTTTATTTGTTTCATATTTCTCTAACCATTTTTTAGAATAAGGCGTATACACCACATAAGGCTTTCCATCTTTTTTTGTTATTTCGTTTCTCTCAAAAATTACTTGATCTTTGTGTGTTTGAAAATCAATTTTACTTGTTGTTAGTAATTCTTTGATGTCTACATCTCGCTTTACAGCATAAGGCTCATAATCATGATTTGTAAATACCTTCACTATGTTATATTTTTTCATTAGCGACCTAAAAATCTCTTTTGGATTTCCGTGAAACATTTTTATCTCAGTTTCAAATGATTCCAAATGTGCATTCATTGCACTTAGTTCTGAGAAAATGAATGAAATTCGGGCATCATTTTTGGGTATCTTTTTTAGTATATCAATATCAAATATGAAAATTGGGAGTATTTTTTCCTCAGATTGAAGTGCATGAAAAAAAGCTTTATTATCATGTAATCTTAAATCTCTACGAAACCAAAAAATTGAAATTTTATCCATTATTTAAATATTTTCCAAAGATTTCTACTAATTTTTTTTGCCTATAACTAAAAATTTTCTCTAGTTTTGGCTTTACCAACAAAGGATGAAAAATACGTCCAAATATTCCAAAAGGAACTTTGTAATCAATAATATCTTCCATTTCTACCCCACCATCGATTTCATGGATAAAATGTTTATGATGCCAAAAAGCATAGGGGCCATAAAGTTGAAGATCTACAAAATATTTTCCTTCTTCTAGATGTGTGATTTCACTTATCCAGGTTGCTTTAATACCTGCTATTGGTGTTACACTATATTGAATCACCTGACCAGCATACATGGGCTTTTCATCCTTAGATATGATGGTAAAATTCATTTCTGTGGGTGTTAATATAGATAGATTTTTTGGGTTTGATAAAAACTCCCAAGCCTCACTAAGTGATATTGGTAATTTTTGTGTCCTTTGAAATGTGTAAATTTTCATTTCTAATTATGTATCAAAATATAAAGGTTTAATGAAGTGGCTATACAAAGCCAAATCATGTAGGGGAGAAGTAAGTAGCTAACTTTTTTAAGTTCTTTATAGTAATGGAAGAAAAGAAAGAAAATCAGTGCAGTTAGAAGTGTAATAGAAATCAGTGCTATAAAAACTTCTTGTTTATTGAAAAATAGATAATTCCAACTAACATTCAATATAAACTGAATACTGAATAAAAATATTTTTTTTTGGCTATACTGTTTGGTGAAAAGAAAAATTAAATAAATGGAGAAACAAATCATGATGCTAGTCCAAGCAGCACCAAAAACCCAACCTGGTGGTGTCCAAGGTGCTTTTGATAGATTTAAATACCAATCTGTATTTGGACCATTATTCATGAGCCAACTACCAAATGCTAATCCACCAAAATTGATGAATAGAAACAAGATTAAGTATTTAATTTTCTTAATAATCACTTTTTTTCTAAGGATTCAATTTTTTTTAATATTTGATCTGCTTCAACATACTTTTGATCACTAGCACTACGGTCAATAGATTGCAGATCATACCCTTCTTTCATCTTTTTTTTATACAGATTCTCTAATTTTTGTACCTCTGTCTTTTTTTTAAAAATTCCAAACATATTATTATAAGTGCTTTTTGATTTTAGAACTAGTTGGAGAAGTTATTGAGTAATAATAATCAATTAATTCACCATTTTCATCAACTAAATATTTTTGAAAATTCCATTTCACAGAAGAGTTTTTTCTTCCATTTTCAGTTTTAGATGTTAACCATGTGTATAAAGGATGTTGTTCACTACCTTTTACATCAACCTTTTCAGTGATCAGGAATGATACACCATAATTTACCTGGCAAAATTCTTCAATTTCATTGGAGGTTCCTGGTTCTTGTTTTCCAAATTGGTTACAGGGAACACCAATAACAACTAAAGAATCCTGGTATTGATCATATAATTTTTGTAGGTCTTTATATTGGGGGGTGAAACCACATTTAGAGGCTACATTTACAAACAATATTTTTTTTCCTTTGAAAGATGAAAAATCAATTGATTCTCCTTGAAGCGAATCAATTTTGATATCATACAACGATTTTGATGCTGACATTTTTATAGGTTTATTTGTTTTTGATAATGTTTTGATAAAAATGATAAATGGATTCATTTTAGATTTTAAAACTTACAATTCCACAATCCATTTTAAAAACTTGTCCTGAGATTGATGATGCTTTTGGTGAGAGTAAGAATTCTGCCATATCTGCGACCTCTTTAGGATCAAGAAACTTTTTAAGTGGATGACGTTCTGTAATCATATCAATCATTTTTTCATTACGAAGCAGCTTAGATGCTAAATCTGTATTTGTTACGGTAGGGGCAATGGCGTTTATCCTGATTGTAGGAGCCAATTCTGCACCTAATGATTTCACTAATCCTTCAACTGCTGATTTTGCAGCAGCTACACTAGCATGATAAGGCATTCCAAGTTTTGTTGCTACAGTACTAAAAAGAACAACTGAGGGTTTATTTCCTTTTTTAAGAATAGGAAGATATTTTTGTATGGTTTTTACAGCACCTATAACATTTATTTCAAAATCGTTTCTAAAGTCATCAAGCTTTAAACGCGATATTGGTTTTAAATTGATACTTCCGGGACAGTATATAATGGAATCTACCTCTTTTATATCAGGAAGCTCATCGATTAAAATATCACAGGTATAGTGAGTTAAATTAACGTGTGAAAGGGATGGCTGAACCCTGCTAATATTGATAATTTTATGATTTTCAACTAGCGTGGTAAGAAGGGAGTTTCCGATTCCTCGACTACCTCCAATAATTATAATTTTTCGCATTATTTAACTAGATGTTAAAGGTCGACCTTTAAGCCTTTTTTCGATTTTTTGCTTAATAACCGTTAATCTTTTCATTAAATCCATTAAATCAGGATCTTTATTTTCTTTGTAGATATCATTAATTTCTAGAATTAATCCTTTAACTTCTCTTGAAGCTATTATACGATCACTTGTAGTAATGAATTTATGTTTCCTGTGCTCAAATTCTGTAGCTCTTTCTATAATGTCCATTTTTTAATCTTTTAAATAGTTCAATAATTCGTTAATTTTTGATGGAGTATTAAATTCTCCTCCGTAATATGAGGTAACTGTTGCTGAAGTATCATCTTTAATCCCTCTTGATGATACACACAAATGTTTAGCATCAATAATAACAGCTACATCTTCTGTTTGCAGTGAAATTTTTAATTCTTCTGCAATTTGATTGGTTAATCTTTCTTGTACTTGAGGTCTTTTGGCATAGTACTGAACAATACGATTCAATTTAGAGAGTCCTATTACTTTTCCGGATGATATATACGCAATATGTGCCTTACCTATAATTGGTACAAAATGATGTTCACAATTTGAGTAGAAAGTAATATTCTTCTCAACTAACATCTGATTGTATTGATATTTATTGTCAAATAAAGCAATTTTTGGCTTATTATTAGGATTTAATCCAGAAAAAATTTCTTCTATGTACATTTTAGCTACCCTTTTTGGAGTACCCTTGAGCGAATCATCTGTGAGATCCAACCCCATCACATCCATAATTTCTTTAAATAAAATTGCAATTTTTTCCTTCTTTTCTTCATCAGACATTTTGAAAGCGCCAGGCTTCATTGGAGTTTCTAATCCAGTATATAAATGATCATCGCCGATATCATCGAATGTAAACCCATCGAGTTGACTTTCTTTTTTTAATTCTTTTATCAATCTATTAGTATTCATATTCGTTATTTTTTATTTGCTGTTTTTGAGAACTCTAAGCTTAAAACAAAGCACTGATTTATCTTTTTGATATAGAGTTATTAGATATTTGTTTTTGTCTAGTACATTTAAACCTTCCACTTTCAAATGCTCTTAATTTACTGTGTTTAGTTTTTCTTCCCTGAACTCTTTTTCTCCACAATTTAAAACTTTTTAGCTTCATTTCTTTCCTCATCAGACTTATAACTTCTTGCTCACCCAAACCGAATTGAAATTTTATGGCGTCAAATGTTGTTCTATCTTCCCATGCCATTTCAATAATTCTATCAATGTCAGTATTTGATAATTTATTCATAAGCATGGTTTAGATACTTTTCTTGGTCTACAGCTCTTAAGCTAATCATTTTTGAAATAAATTTCTTATTTTCTTTGTAAAGTATGTTTTTCTTAAAACAAATATATTTTCCCTGAGCATGAATACTTAATCTATCTGTTTTATAAATTACTAGCTGTCTGTAGGGTATTACCCAGTTAAAGTTGTTTAGACCTTTGTTTAATAAAACAATAATTCCTTGAGGCCTAAGCTCTATGTTTGCATAATTTATATCAGATATTTTGTTGATGTATTGATGAAAGTTTTGACTAGTTTCCTCAATAATCATTCTTTTAGAACCTATACCCCCCATTCTTAACGATTGCAAAAATGAAAAAGGTAAACCTATTAAATCGTTGGTTAATTGTTCTGCCTCGTTGTTAGTATGTGTAGTCGTAAATATCACCCAATCAAATGTAGTTTTGTTTAATGAATTTATCAAATGATTAAACAAAAATTAACAAATAATTAGGGTATGTATTTACTTTAATTAGTTGTTTAAAAATTTCTTTTTTAAGAAGTTAAGCTATTTATGTTGTCTGTAAGTAAAATATTTCTATTGGATAATGTGTGCTTTAGAAGTATTCTTTTGTTCTCCTCTTTCACTTGAGAATTTTTCTTCAAATTCCATAAAATATCTGATGCTCTTTTTCTTGTTATTTTTAAATCAACTATTGGTTTTGGATAATCTTTTCCAAGTGTGAATTCATACATTTGTTGCTCAAGTGGAGTCATTAAATAAGGTTCATGAGCAAAATTTATGTCTAAATTTTTCAATTCTGGAACCCATTTTTTTATAAATATTGCATCTTCATCATGTTCTTTTCCATTTTTTGTGGGATTGTATATTCTGAGATTGTTTATTCCTGTTTCACCTGCCTGCATCTGAAGTTGAGGAAAATGTATTCCAGGTTCAAAATCTAAAAACATTTGAGAGAGATGTGTAGTTGCATCTTGCCAAGGTTGCCAGAGGATATGTGTAAAAAAAGAGACCGTTAATGCGCGCATTCTGAAATTTAAATATCCAGTTTCTTTAAGGCATCTCATACATGCATCTACTAAAGGAAATCCAGTTTGTCCTTTAATCCATGCGTCTTGGTATTTTTTTGAAATGGATTTTTTAAGCTTGTGATACCCTTTATTTACACTAGCTTTTTCCATAACATGTTCCATTTCAAATTTTTGTATGAAGTGAGCTTGCCATCTCAATCTTGATAAAAATGCTCCTATATGTTTAGCATTTTGTTTTGTTTTTTCTTTTCTCCCCATCTGAAATACTTCTCGTACTGAAAGGTTACCCCAGGCTAGGTATGGAGATAGTCTACTGCAGCTAGTTCTAGATAGTGAAGGTTTAGAAATATTAAACATATAATCTTTATGTCTTTCTTTAAAAAAACTATTGAGATACCTATATCCTAAACTTCTACCTCCTTTTTGAAATTTCACATTTGTTGAGGTTTCTAAAGTTGCTGGATTCGAAATATTTTCTATGGTTATAATATCATCAATATTCAACAATTGATTATTTAGAGGATTAAATACCTCTAATTTTTGATTCATAAATGTTTCCCATCCGTCAAACCAATTCTCTCTGTGTTGTATGCCTCTTTGAACCCCATTATTTATATTTTCTTTCCAATCAATATTATTATTTCGGCAATATCTCTTAAATTCTTTATCTCTAGTATATGTAGTTAAAATCCCAGTTTCTTGATGTGAATAGATGGTTTCAATGGTATAGAAATTTTGAATTTGATTACATAAGCCTATAACGTCAGAATCAACAGATAATATTTTTGAATTATGTTCTTTTAATTCGGAATTTATATCTAATAAAGATTGTTTTATAAAGTTCCAATGTCTATTATTATAATGTGGGTCATTTATCAAAATTTTTTCAAAAGCATAAAAGATTAAAAGTCTTTTCCCATTTTTTATGGCCCTGCTTATGGCTTCATTGTCATGCAGCCTTAAATCTCTTTTTAACCAAACTAGATTTATTTTTTCTTTATTCATCTAATTGTTTTATAAATTCTTCAGCATTTCTAAAATGTGATTCTTTTTTTTCCTGATTCATTTTATCAAAAGTTCTTATCAGCATTCCTAATCTTGGGTTTTTTAAAAAGAAATTTCGATGCTTATCCATAAAAGTCCAGAATAGTCCATCCCATACTATCTGCCAATCTCCTTTTTTGTAATTACTCATTTTCATGATATAATTACTGCTGCTTATATACGGTTTGGTAGACATTAAGCCTCCATCTGCATATAAACTCATTCCATATACATTAGGAACCATAACCCAATCATATGAGTCTATAAATAACTCCATAAACCATTGATACACTTCGTCCGGATCAAACTCACATAATACCATAAAATTACCTAAAATCATAAGCCGTTCAATATGATGGGTATACCCTGTATTTAAAACTTTTTTAATAGCATCATCTATTGGTTCAATACCTGTAGTTCCAGTGTAAAAAGAGGAAGGTATTTTTCTTGAAAATCCCCAAAAGTTTTTGTTGCGTTCTTCAGTACCCTTTACATGATAAACACCTCTAATAAATTCTCGCCAACCAATTATTTGTCTGACAAATCCTTCTGTAGAGTTGATTGGAATATCATTTTTTTCTGCAAACTCAAGAGTTTGTTTAATAACCTCCAGAGGATTTAGTAATCCCACGTTAATGAGTGGAGATAAAATACTATGATTTAAAAAAACTTCCTTTTGAACAATTGCATCTTCATAAACTCCAAATTCTTCAAATCTTACTTTTAAAAACTGTTCAAGCCAGGCCTGTGAAGTTTTAAAATCTATGGGATAAGTAATTGAACTACTTAAATGACCATAGTGTGAATCAAAATGGTTGTTAACATACTCTTCAGCTTCGATATGATAAGGGGTTTTGTCGGGAAAGTTGATTGCAGGAGGCTTTTTATTTTTTGGATATTTTTTTCTGTTTTCCGAATCATAAGTTAATTTCCCTCCTAGAGGTTCTCCATTAGACATTAAGATATTTCTTTTAATTCGTTCTTGCTTATAAAAAGAGGTTTGAAAAAATTTCTTTTTTGAAGAATTAAAGAATGTACCAAGTTCATTTTTAGTATTAATAAATAAAGGGTTATTATACCATGTGATTGAAATATCTTCTGAGTTGTTTTTAATATGTTTTTCTAGCCAATTGTCATTGGGTTCAATAATATGTAAATCTTCTAAACCGTTTTTAATGAGTTTAGGAATTAATTTTCTAACATCAGAAAATTTAGAAGTTGCATCGATGTAGGTAACATTATAACCAAGCGAGGAAAGGTGACTTGAATAACTCTTCATTGTAGCTCTATGAAAAGCAATTTTTTGTTTATGAAACTTATAATGATTAAAAAATAAAAATTCTTCTACAATAAACAATTCACGTTTTAAATCTTTAAAAGGCGTAACCTCGAAGAGTTGGTTTGGGAAAACTAATGCAACTGTTTTCATATGTTAAAATAATGTTTGTTGAAGCCAGTGATTTCTGAATAAATGTTTAGGATCATAACGTTCTGCTTGAAGTTGGGTATTAAATTTTCGATCTCTAGGGTCATTGCCAACACCAGAAACATACATCCAGTTTCCAAAGTTACTGTGAACGTCATAGTCTAGTAATGTAGATTCAAAATAGGCTGCACCAATTCTCCAGTCTAATGTTAGCTCTTTAGCAAAATATGAGGCAACATTTTGTCTTCCTCTATTACTCATCCATCCTGTTTTCTTTAATTCAATCATGTTAGCATTCACAAAATCATCTTTTGTCTCTCCATTAATCCAATTTTGAATCATTTTTCTATCAGAAGACCATGAATAATTTTTATTTAAAATTCCACCAATTTTAAAGATGTTGTTGCCATGTTTTATTGAAATGTATTTAAAATAATCTCTCCAAATCAATTCGAAAATAAGCCAATATGTGGACTGATTTTTTATTTCTTCTTTCTCAAACTTTTTAACATTCCAATAAATAGTTCTTGCTGAAATTGATCCGTTAGCTAACCAAGGAGAAAATTTGGAACTATAATCTGTACCTATTAATCCATTCCTTGTGTTTTTATAAAACCCTAATTTTTTTGTTTCAAAAAAATAATTGTTTAATCTTTTCAAGGCTTCACTTTCTCCACCTTTAAAAGGGAAAGCTGTGTTTTTGTCTTTTTCAAACAAACTAAAACCTAGCTCATTTAGTGTTGGAATATCGTTTTTAGTGTTAATAATATTGGTTGAATCTAATTTTAGAATCTCAGTATTTGCTCTGACTGCAACATATTTTTCTAGTTTTTTTCTTAAATTAGAAAATACCTGAGGAATACTTTCAATTTTAATATTTACATCTTCTGGATGATATAAAAACTGATTATACACCTCTATTATTTTAATATTATGATGTAAAGATTTTTGAACCTTAATTTTAGAAATATTTTCTTCATAGGTCCATTCTTTCTGTTTGTATATAGAATCAATTTGATAGCTATCACAAATGGCTTTAAGTTTAATTTCTGGTTTGTCTAAGAAAACTAGTAATGAAATATTTTTTGTTAATAATTGTTGTTGAAGATTGTACAATGATTCTAGAAGAAACTGAGCTCTAAATACATCCATTTTTTTAAACCCAAACTCATTTTCTTTAAATAAGCTCGGATCTATACTGTAAATACCTATTACTTTTGAATGGTTTTTTACTGCAAGAGACAATACATCATTATCATGAATTCTAAGATCGTTTCCAAACCAAACGAGCCCTGTCGTATTTTTTATTTCTGTTTTATCAATCAACTTTAACTAATTTTTTTGTATTGCACCTGCATCTTTGACTACAATATTTAACTTGATCCCAGTTTTTTTTCCATTTTTTTCTCCAGTTAAATGGTCTTTCACAAACTGTACAATATTTCACTGGTAAATGCTGTTTTTTCAACTATTATATTTTAATTATTCTATTAATCATGCCATTAAAAACAAACCAATGAAGTGGCGTAACTAGGTACCAATATAACCTGCCAGCAACTCCTTTGGGTCTAAATGTTGCTGTTTGATATAAAACATTATTCTCAATTTTAAATTCTAGCCAAGCTTCACCAGGTAATTTCATTTCTGCATAAAGCAATAACTTTTTTTGGTTTTTATCTGCATATATTACTCTCCAGAAATCTAATGCATCTCCATTAAGTAATTCTGTAGGACTTCTTCTTCCCCTTCTTAATCCTGTACCTCCATAAAACTGATCTATATAGCCCCTAATTTTCCATAAGAATGTTCCATAATACCATCCGTTATCTCCACCTATAGACCAAATTTTGTTCATCGTTTTTTCTGTATCAATAACATTCCTTTGTTTAAAGTCTTTAAAACATCCATAACTGGGTACATTAATATATTTGTGGATGTAGTTTTGGAGTTTCCCACTACTTATATACGAATCTTTCCAACTCGATATAATACTGTTTTGTTCAATTTTAATAAAAGCTAATTCTACAGCTTTTTTGTAATTCATAGGATGTATATCTAGAATTGAATTGATAGATGATTTTTCTCCTATAATTTCTATCCCCATGCTATTTACGAGAGCGGATGCTAATTTATAGGAGGTTGATGTTACAAAATATAGCCAATAAGAAGATAGTTTTGGAGTCATTATGGGAAATGTAACTATAGTTCTCTTTAATCCACGAAACTTTGCAAACTGCAACAACATTTCTTTATAAGTTAATATCTGAGGACCAAATATGTCAAAAGATTTGCGGTACAATTCTTTTTTACCAATTGCTTTACTCAAAAAAGATAAAACATCTCTAACTCCTATGGGTTGTGTTTTAGTATTCAGCCATTTTGGCGCGATCATAAAGGGAAGTTTTTCAACTAAATCTCTAATTATCTCAAAAGAGGAGCTACCAGATCCAACAATAATTCCAGCCTTGAAAGTAGTTAGAGCATACTGTTTAGATTGAAGCGTATTTTCAACATTTTTTCTAGAAAGAAGATGCTTAGATAACTTAGTGTCATTGGTAATGCCACTGAGATAAATAACTTGCTTTACGGATGTTTTTTCTAATGCTCTTTTAAAATTAAAAGCACAACGTTCTTCAAGAATATGAAACTCTTTTGCAGAGTTAGACATGGAATGAATGAGATAAAAAGCTATATCAATTTCTGATGGAATTAGACTTAATGAATTTACTTTTAAAAAATCAATTTCAATAAATTCTATATTTTCATCTTTAGTATATAAATGCTCTATTCTTGCTATATCTCTTACAGTGCATATTAAGTGATGACCTTCGTTTAATAAAATTGGAATTAAACGTTTTCCTATATAACCTGTTGCACCTGTAATGAGAATTTTCATACTACTTCATTGTGTTTAATTTCTTGGGTCTTTGATAATTGAATCTAGTATTACCGTCAGCAATAGCGTATGCATCCAATCCATTAATGGCTGCTACTTTTCCCTTTGCTAAATCTAAAAATCCATCATCATTTAAAATATAATCTTTTACATATAAATTTTTGATTTCAGAAATGATATGTATTACGTTATTTGATTTAATATGATACTCTTCTATAAATTTCATTTCCATTTGAACTGGAGATCCTTTTACAAAAGGAGCTATACAGTCATTATGATATTCATCTTCCAGCGCAGTGATGTCAAATTCTGATATTGCTTCTTCATATTTTGCTGATGTGTGATGAGCATCTTCTATAATGTCTTCGAAAATATGATTAATGGTAAATACACCAGATTCAAGAATATTTTTATAAGTATCTCTTGGCACTGTTGTAGGTCTTAAAATAAATCCCAGAGTAGGAGGGTTAGAACCCAAATGAGTTACGGAACTAAAAACGGCTACATTTGTAATACCTTCTTTAGAAATTGTTCCTATAAGGTTAGCAGATTTATAGCCGGAGCACGAATTGATTAAGTTAATTTTCTTAATCTTTTCAAGGTTATTTATTTGATCTCTGGTATAATGCATTTATAGTTTTTTATAATTATTAATTTTAACTTCATTAGCTTTTAAGTCAAACATTAGATTATAAAGACCAAAGAAAGTTCTATTAATATAAATAAAATGTTTTGAACCTCTATTACCATTCATTTTTCTAAGCTCAGTGCTTTTGCTGTACCTCTCGCCAAGTTCGGTAATCTTATTGAAAAAAACAGGGTCGGAAAAATCAAATACATCTTGGTTAAATGGTTTAGTAAAGAGACTAAGTAACTCGTAAAAGAGTTCTTTAAAAAAATCAATTTCTTCCTGTGAATCGTCTTCTCTTAAAATTTCTAACTCATATAATTTTTTTAAGAAAAACTCAGGATTTTTAATATTTTCATCGATTGCTAACTCAAAATAAGGAATATAAAATTCTGTTGGAATAGATTTCATGCAACCAAAATCTAAGGCTATTAAATCTCCTTCTTTTGATACAAGAAAATTACCTGGGTGTGGGTCTGCATGAACTTTTCTCAGGTTATGAAGCTGATGCATGTAAAAATCCCATAATGCCTGACCAAGTTTATTTGATAGCTCTGGATTATTGTTGTATGCAGTAAATTCTGACAGATGTTCGCCTTTCATCCAGTCCATAGTTATTATTCTGTCCGATGAAATTTCTGGGTAATAGTTTGGAAATTTCAAGTTTGGTATATGCTTACATTTTTCAACGATTTCTTTACTTTGATCTAATTCAAGCAAATAATTTGTTTCTTCAACTAATTTATCTTCTACTTCTTTAAAATATTTATCAGAGTCTTTGCCTCTAATGTTAAACATTTTAACTGCTATTGGTTTAACAAGAGATAAATCTGATGCAATACTATCTGCAACACCTGGATATTGAATTTTTACGGCTAGTTTTTTTCCATACTTTTCAGCTGAATGAACTTGGCCGATACTTGCTGCATTCACTGATGTTGAATTAAATTTGTCATAAATTTGATCAGGGTGTTTGCCAAAATATTTTTTAAATGTCTTAATCACTAATGCAGGAGATAATGGAGGAACAGAAAATTGTGCTAATGAAAATTTCTCAACATAAGCTTGAGGAAGTATACTTTTTTCCATGCTCAACATTTGAGCTACTTTTAATGCGCTTCCTTTCAGCTTTTTCAATCCATCATAAATATCTTCTGCATTATTTTCGTTAAGACGTTGTTTCGCCTCTTGCTCAGTTTTAGTTATTTTATCACCATAATATTTAATATAATTAACTCCAACCTTGGCACCAGTTTGCACCATTCTTGTAGCTCTTTGAATTTTTGATGTGGGGATATTGTCTATGGTTTTCATTCAGATTAATTGTTTTGAATTTTTTCTTTGAATAAAAACTTCCCAAAATCAATAATGCTTTTTAAAGGCGTAGTGTCTATAAGATCGAAACTTGCTTTTACAGACTTTTCAATGAAAATATCAGTTTTTTCGAATGATGATGAGGTGTCATCTAACCAAAATTTCATAGTTACTAATAATTGTAACCATGCAGATTCTTTTAAAGATCTTAATTGTAGTTTTTCTAGACGTTCTTCTTTAAAATCTATGGTTTGAATGTTTAAATTTTCAATATACTCAGAAAAAGATTTTTTGAGTTCTGTCAAAGCAGCCATCGATTTAAGCTGATTTTTATTTCCATCAATAGCATGAACAACATAGCTTCTGTTTGCAGTTAAGTTTTCAAAAAAAGTGTAGTAAAAACTTAATAATTTATTTCTTGAATCAAAATCTGCGTAGTCTTCACTGTTTTCTAGAAGGTTAATTGTATTATTGAAAAAGGCCTTAAAGACTCCTTTTTCAATGGCTTCAAATGAACCATAATAGTTGTAAAATAAACTTTCTTCAAAATTATTTTCTTTAGCAAAACTATAGACGGAAGAAGGTTTTTTGTTATGATTTAAGACATAGTCCATATACCATGAAGTAATGTCGTTTTGTGTAATTTTTTTCTTTTTTGCCATGACTATATATTAGACTATAAAAATACTAAATGTTTAACGTTTCAAGCAAAATATTAAACAAAATGATTTGTTAAAGTTTATACTAATCTGAACTGAAATGGTATTAATTGTTAAGGTTTATTTAGGATATTCATTTATTATTTTCTTCTTTTCAAAAGTTAATTTAGTTCTTATCGTAATATCTAATATTTGGATTCATTTTATTGTTTTTAGAATATAAACAAAAAAAAGCCTTGTAAAAACAAGGCTTATAAAGTCGGGGTGGCAGGATTCGAACCTGCGACCTCCTCGTCCCAAACGAGGCGCGATGACCGGGCTACGCTACACCCCGATGTGTTGTAACGGTTCAAATTTACTGTATTATTTCTACACGCTAAAATTATAGCCCTAAATAACTGTTTTTAATTTGAGATTTTTTAGCACCAATAAAAAATTAAGTTAATAATTAATAAAAAAATTTAATAAAAATATATCTTTTGAAAAGTCAAAAAAATTATATTTGTATCTGTAAAAACTGAACAAAAATGTCTGAAAATATTGAAAAAATAAAATGTCTAATTATTGGTTCTGGTCCAGCAGGTTATACTGCAGCTATTTATGCAGCAAGAGCAGATATGAGGCCTGTAATGTATACGGGTCTTCAAATGGGGGGGCAATTAACGACAACAACCGAAGTAGATAATTTTCCTGGCTATGCAAATGGTACAGACGGAACGGCTATGATGGAAGATTTAAAAAACCAAGCAGAACGCTTTGGAACAGAAGTTCGTTTTGGGATGGTTACTGAGGTGGTTTTGAATGAAGAAATAGGTGGTATTCATCGTGTTACTGTTGATGGCACTAAAATTATTGAGGCAGAAACAGTGATTATATCTACTGGCGCCACTGCTAAATATCTAGGAATAGAAAGCGAACAACGATTAATTGGTGGAGGAGTATCGGCATGTGCAACTTGTGACGGGTTTTTCTACAAGGGGCAAGATGTTGTTGTCGTTGGAGCTGGAGATACAGCTGCAGAAGAAGCAACATATTTGGCTAATATTTGTAATAAAGTTACTGTGTTAGTTCGTAAAGACTATATGAGGGCATCAAAAGCTATGCAACATAGAGTAAATAAGACTGAAAATATTGAGGTATTATACAATACCGAATTGGATGAGGTATTGGGAGATAATGTAGTTGATGGTGTAAGAGTGGTCAATAATATTTCAGGAGATAAAAAAGAGATTTCTGTGATGGGTTTATTTATTGCTATTGGTCACAAGCCCAACACCGACTTGTTTAGAGGAGTGTTGAACATGGATGAAACGGGGTATTTAATAACCGAAGGTAAAACTACAAAGACAAACATTCCAGGAGTTTTTGCTGCTGGAGATGTTCAAGATAAAGAATACAGGCAAGCAGTTACAGCTGCAGGAACAGGTTGTATGGCTGCTCTTGATGCAGAAAGATATTTAGGTGCTTTAGCCTAGGTTTTTTAAAACTTACAAAATTATTTCTATAATAATAGAAGTACTTTGAAATTAATTAAAAGTATATTGTTGTCGAAAAATTATATATAAATGATCAAACAAATTTAATTATGTGGACTAAAATATCTTTATTTAAAAAATCAATTTTTACTCTTATTTCCCTTTCATTATTTATTATTGGTTGTAATAGCCCTAAACTAGAGTATACCATTGAAACTACTTTAAATCCAAATAACATATCACCGCTAACTGCAACTTTACAAATAAACACAGACAAGCCTTGTAGTGTTCATGTGAAGGTTTTAGGTGATATTCCAGTTGAACAATCAATTGAAGATTTTAAAACTGCTACCACTGTCTCTGTTTTGGGACTATACCCTAACAAATTAAATAAAGTAGAAGTGACTTTAGATTTTGATGGAGGTCAACAGGTGGATATAATAGAAATTCAAACACAGGAATTACCTGATTATTTTCCTTCAGTTAAAGTAGATAAGTTAGAAAAAGAATCTATGGAACCTGGTATGCATGCATTAGATATTCATTTTGCTAATTTTGGAAAGTTTCGTTCAGCTCCAATTATTTTTGATGACCAAGGAAATATAAGATGGTATTTAGATTTTAGTTTTCATGGTGCGATGTTAGGGCCATTTCAGAAAATTAAAAATGGAAATATTTTAGTTACAGGAAGAAGAACAATTTATGAGTTCGATATGATGGGTAAACAGATGGATAAAACTTTAATTGATAATAATTATGGAATTCATCATGATGTTTTAGAATTACCTAACGGAGACTTGCTCCTCTGTGTTGGAACAAGAGATGCGTATATAGAGATAGACGGCAAAACAATTTTATCTGATAGCGATTTTATGATTCATTATGACAGGAAACAGTCTAAAGTTGTAAAAAAATGGGATTTAGCAAAACATTTAGATGTCAGTAGAGATGATTTAAACTTCTTCAGAGGTGGTGATTGGTTACACATGAATGCATTAGAGTTTGATCCGAGGGATAGTACTATTATTGTCTCTGGTAGAAATCAGGGATTATTAAAAGTATCATGGGACGATAAACTAAAATGGATTATGTCACCAAAACAACATTGGGGAAAATCTGGAAGAAAAGGGAATGGATATGAAACAAAATCTTATTTATTAACTGCCGTTAATAATGAAGGTGTTCCCTATGCTAAGGATATCCAAACGGGGCATAAAAGTGCAAAAGATTTTGATTTCCCGTGGGGGCCACATGCTCCATACTTATTACCAAATGGTAATATTATTGTATTTGATAATGGTCCATTTAGAAACTACAATAACGAAAATAATTACTCAAGGGCAGTAGAGTATGAGATTAATGAAACCAATAAAACTTTTAAACAAGTCTGGCAATACGGTAAGAATAGAGGGATTGAATTATTTTCTTCCATAGTAAGTGATGTTGATTTTCTTGCTGAAACAAAAAATATTTTGATGACCTCTGGTTTTGTAAGTCCTAAGAACATTCATAGAGCAAAAATTGTTGAAGTTTCTCCTGAAGACAACTCAGAGGTTTTTGAGGCAACTATATTTTTTAAAAATACCAATAAAGGTAAAAAGCGAGGTTGGGGACAAACTGATATTCTGTACAGATCTGAAAGAATGCAATTACAAAATTAGATACTTTTAAATATAATTTATATTTATTTTAAGAGGTTGTTTAAACAACCTCTTTTTTTTACAACATGTTGCGAATATAAGTAGACCGTCATAAATGACGGTCTACTTTTTTAAACAAAAAACTAAATACTAAAATTGTTTTTGAAAAATAAGTATTGTTAGAAACAGTATTTATTTTCAGAATTCAATTTCTCTGCTATTTTATTTCTCAATGATACTACGTTTGGATAATTGGTATACTTAGTATAGCGCTTTAAACCCATTAACATCATGCGTTGCTCATCACCATCAGCAAAAGAAATGATTCCTTCTTTTCCGTTCTTTATAACTATTTCAACTGCATTATAAAGGTAAAGTTTTGCCATGGCTATTTGAATATCTTGAGCATCTTCCCCAAATCTTTTAGCATTTTTTTCAGCTCTTAATAAAGTAGATTCAGACATGTAAATTTCATTTAGGATATTTGCCGCTGCCATCAGTAATTGCTGATGTTCTTCTAAATTCGGTCCGTATTTTTGAATTGCAGAACCTGCTACCATTAAAAACACTTTTTTCATATTTGCAATCATTTCTTTTTCTTCTGCAAATAAAACTGTATAATCAGGAGTGTCAAAAGATGGTATACCCATTAATTCTTCACCAACAGCAGTAGCTGGTCCTAATAAATCTACATGACCTTTCATTGCTTTTTTAATAAGCATTCCTACAGAAAGCATTCTGTTAATTTCGTTAGTTCCTTCGTAAATTCTAGAAATTCTAGCATCTCTCCAAGCTGCTTCCATAGGAGTTTCTTCAGAAAATCCCATTCCACCAAAAATTTGGATGCCTTCATCTGCACAGGCTTGAACGTCTTCAGATACGGTTACTTTTAAAATAGAACATTCAATAGCATATTCTTCTACACCTTTTAATTCAGCTTCACTGTGTGAATTCCCATTTGCAAGTCTGGCATTAATTCTATCTTCTATATCTTTTGCAGCTCTATAACTAGCAGCTTCTCCTGCATAAGTATTCGTAGCCATTTCAGCTAATTTTGATTTAATGGCACCAAAATTTGATATTGAAGTTTTAAATTGTTTTCTCTCAGTAGCATATTTTAGTGCCGTTTCTGTAATTCTTCTTTGTGAATCTATACAGGCAGCTGCTAATTTAATCCTACCAACATTTAGAGCGTTTACTGCTATTTTAAAACCACCTCCTCTGACAGAAAGCATATTTTCAATGGGAACAACCGTATCATTAAAAAATACCTGACGGGTAGAGCTAGCTCTAATCCCTAATTTATGCTCTTCTTCACCTAACACTATTCCATTGGAATCTGTTGAGTCGTATTCTAAAATAAATCCAGTTATATTTTTATCATTTTCTATTCTGGCAAAAACAATCATCAAATTACAAAACCCTGCATTTGAGATCCACATTTTCTGACCATTAATTTTATAAGATTTACCGTCCTCAGATAGGGTAGCGGTTGTTTTTCCGGAGTTGGCATCAGAACCTGCTCCAGGTTCAGTTAAACAATAAGCACCCATCCACTCTCCACTAGCTAGTTTAGGAACAAATTTTTGTTTTTGTTCTTCAGTGCCATATAATGTAATCGGCATGGTTCCAATTCCTGTATGAGCACCAAACGCAGTACTTAATGATCCATTTCCACTAGAGATGTATTCACATGTAATCATTGTAGACACAAAACCCATACCTAAGCCTCCATATTCTTCAGGGACAGCAACACCTAGAAACCCAAGTTCTCCTGCCTTTTTCATCACCTCTTCGGTTAGCTTGTAATCTTTGGCTTCAAAACGTTCTCTATGAGCTACAATTTCCCGATCGTTAAATTCTCTTACGGCATCACGCATCATTACTTGTTCTTCAGTAAAATCTTCTGGAGTAAATACGTCCTCACATTTAGATTCCTTTACTAAAAACTGTCCTCCTCTTAAAATATCTTTTGCTAATGTTTCCATGTTATATATTTTACTTTTTTTAATTTAAAAATTCAAAGATACCTGCTGCACCTTGACCTGTTCCAACACACATGGTTACCATTCCATATTTGTTTTTCATATTTCTTTTTCTCATTTCATCAAATAATTGAACAGAAAGTTTTGCTCCAGTACAACCTAATGGGTGTCCTAGGGCTATGGCTCCACCATTAACATTGATAATTTCTTTATTTAAATCTAATTCTCTAATAACAGCCAATGATTGTGAAGCAAATGCTTCATTCAATTCTATTAGGTCGATATCATTTTGTTGTAAACCTGCTTGTTTAAGTGCTTTTGGTATGGCAGCTACGGGACCAATTCCCATAATTCTTGGTTCAACACCAGCTGCAGCATAATTTACCATTCTAGCTATTGGTTCTATATTTAATTCTTTAACCATGTCTTCACTCATCACCATAACAAAAGCAGCACCGTCACTCATTTGAGACGAATTCCCTGCAGTTACACTTCCACCAGCTGCAAAAACAGCACGTAACTTAGCTAATGCCTCTTTGCTAGTTCCAGCTCTAGGTCCTTCATCTTTTGTAACGGTATAGGTCTTAGTAGCTTTCTTACCATTAGCATCTAGATAGATTTGGTCTACAGTAATTGGAGCAATTTGTTCTTGAAAACGATTTTCAGCTTGAGCTTTTAAAGCCTTCATATGAGAGTGATATGCAAATTCATCTTGATCCTGTCGAGAAACTTTAAATTGATTTGCGACCGCTTCAGCAGTATTTCCCATTCCCCAATAGTAATCTTCGTGTCCTTGTTTTACTGTATTGTAGTTTAATTCAGGTTTATAACCTGTCATTGGAACTGCACTCATGCTTTCAGCACCACCAGCAATGATACAATCTGCCATTCCAGCCTGAATTTTAGCTGTAGCCATTGCGATAGTTTCAACACCAGACGAGCAAAATCTATTAACAGTTACTCCAGGAACATCCACACTATTTAATCCCATAAGAGAAATTAAACGAGCCATATTAAGTCCTTGTGATCCTTCTGGCATAGCATTTCCTACAATGACATCATCAATACGTTTAACATCTAACTCAGGAAGTTCCTTCATCATGTGCTGAATAGTTTCAGCAGCTAATTCATCTGTTCTTTTAAATCTAAACAATCCTTTAGGTGCTTTCCCTACGGCTGTTCTATATCCTTTTACTATATAAGCTGTTTTCATTTTTTTAGTTTCTTAATGGTTTACCAGTTTTTAACATGTGTTGAATACGTTCTAAAGTTTTTCGTTCTGTTGTTAAACTTAGAAACGCTTCACGTTCAATATCTAAAAGATACTGCTCAGTGACCTTTGTGGGTTCTGATAAATCTCCACCAGCCATAACATAGGCAAGTTTATTTGCAATTTTCTTATCATGTTCTGAAATGTAATGACTTGCTTCCATAGAATCTGTTCCTACTAAAAACATTCCTAGAGCTTGTTTACCTAATACAAGTACATCTTTTCGGGCAGCTGGCTGAGTATATCCAGATTCTGCCATTAACAAGGCATGTTGTTTTGCTTGAGCAATTTGTCTTTCTTTGTTTACAACCACAACATCTTTTCCTTTTTGGAGTAATCCTATATCAAAAGCTTCATATGCTGAGGTAGCTACTTTTGCCATTCCAATGGTTAAAAAGTGTTCTTGTAAAACATTTAATTGAACATCTCCTTTATGGAATAGATCTGATGCTCGAAGAGCCATTTCTTTAGAACCACCACCACCAGGAATAACACCAACACCAAATTCTACTAAGCCCATGTAAGTTTCTGCTGCTGCGACTACTTTGTCGGCGTGTAACGAGATTTCACATCCACCACCTAAAGCCATTCCATGAGGAGCAGCAATCGTAGGAATTGAAGAATAACGCATACGCATCATGGTATCTTGAAAGTATTTGATAGCATAATTTAATTCGTCGTATTCTTGTTCAACAGCCATCATAAAAATCATTCCTATGTTGGCTCCAACTGAAAAGTTTGCTGCTTGATTTCCAACAACTAATCCTTGGTAATTTGTTTCAGCTAAATCGATTGCCTTATTAATAGCTGTTAAAACATCAGCTCCAATAGTATTCATTTTAGATTGAAATTCTAAATTTAAAATCCCATCTCCAATATCTTGAATAACTGCACCAGAATTTTTCCAAACTTCGTTGGTTTTTCTTATGTTGTCTAAAATAATAAATGAATCTTGTCCAGGTTTTTTAAGATGTGATTTTGCAGGAATATCATAATAGAAAGTGGCTCCTTCCTTTACAGAATAAAAAGAAGTTTCTCCATTAGATAACATTTCTGTAACCCAGCCAGCAGGTTCTTTTCCTTCGGCTTTCATAATTTCAACTCCTTTAGCAACCCCTATGGCATCCCAAATTTGGAAAGGACCATGTTCCCACCCAAATCCAGCTCTTAGTCCATCATCAATTCTGTACAATTCGTCAGAAATTTCTGGAATTCTATTTTGAACATAAGCAAACATAGCGGCAAAACTTTTTCTGTAGAATTCCCCTGCTTTGTCTTTACCAGCAACCAATACTTTAAATCGATCAGTTACATTATCTATAGATTTTGTTAGCTCTAAGGTTTCGAATTTTGCAGATTTTTTTGTTCTGTATTCTAATGTATTTAAGTCTAACGATAAGATTTCTCTCTTACCATTGGCATTTTTAGTCATTTTGTAAAACCCTTGTTTGGTTTTACTTCCCAACCATTTGTTTTCCATCATAGTGTTTACATAGTCTGGAATTACAAACTGATCTCTCATTTCATCATTAGGACAGTTATCCTTAACTCCATTGGCTGTATGAACTAAAGTGTCTAAACCTACAACATCAATAGTTCTGAAGGTAGCAGATTTTGGACGACCAATTACAGGACCTGTTAACTTATCAACTTCTTCTATGGTAAGTCCCATTTCCTTGACAACATGAAATAGACTCATGATTCCAAAGATCCCAATTCTATTTCCAATAAAAGCAGGTGTATCTTTTGCCAATACAGATGTTTTTCCTAAAAATTTATCTCCATACATCATTAAAAAGTCAGTAACTTCTTGGATGCATTTTGGGCCAGGAACTACCTCAAATAATTTTAAATATCTAGGAGGGTTAAAAAAATGTGTTACTGCGAAGTGTTTTTGAAAATCTTCACTTCTTCCTTCATTCATGAACTTAATTGGTATACCTGATGTATTCGATGTAATTAAAGTTCCTGGAGTTCTATGTTTTTCAATTTTTTCAAAAACTTGTTGCTTTATATCTAGTCTTTCCACAACTACTTCCATAATCCAATCTACATCTTTAATTTTGTGTAAATCGTCTTCAATATTTCCAGTTTTAATTCTATCAGCAAATTTTTGAGAATAAATTGGTGAAGGTTTTGATTTTAGTGAAGTTTTTAGTGCTTCATTTACTAATCTATTTCGAACCACACTATCTTTTAATGAAAGTCCTTTTGCCTTTTCTTTTTCATTAAGTTCTCTTGGGATGATGTCTAATAATAGGACCTCTACACCAATATTGGCAAAGTGACATGCAATTCCACTTCCCATAATACCGGAACCTACTATTGCAACTTTTTTAATTCTTCTAGTCATTTGTTTTTGATTTGTTTATACAGCTTTATTAATAGTATCTTCTTTATATATTAATTTATCTGCTATTAATTTGTTTATGGTTGAGGTTACTTTAAAGAAGGCCTCTAATTCTTTTGGTGATGTATGCTCTTTAATTATGTCATTAAAAATAATAACGGATTCTCTTGAGATTTCTCTCATCTCCTTTCCAAAGTCAGTAAGTTTAATAATAACACTTCTGCCATCACTAGGGTTTTTTTCTCTAAATATTGCTCCCTTGTCTTCCATTGTTTTTAAAATTCTTGAGAGACTTGTTGGTTCCATTCCCATTAAAGGGCCAAGAGCAGTTGAAGGTGTTCCTTTTTCAAAATCAATATTTAATAGTACAAAAGCCGTAGCCATTGTACTATCATGTTTGGCAGCTCTCTCGTTATAAAGTTTTGCAACGGCTTGCCAAGTAGCTCTTAATTGATGATCTATTGATTTATTTTTATCCATTATGCCAAAGATATAAAAATTTACTATGCATGCATAGTAAATTCATAAAAATTATGCATGCATAGTATTTTTTTTGATTTAAATAATTTTTACAATTTGTAATAATTAATTAAACAATTGCGAACTATTGTAAAAAAAGTAAATTTGTTTAAATCAGTTAAAATAAAAAAGTTTGTTGTGTAAGATGTATATTACAAACTAATTATAATTTAATGTAGTAGTATCATGAGTAAAATTTTAGTTATTGAGGATGAAGCAGCTATTAGAAGAGTATTAGTAAAAATTATTTCTGAAGAAAGTGACTCTTATGTTGTAGAAGAGGCTGAAAATGGCTTGGAAGGTATTAAAAAATTTAAAGACAACGATTATGACTTGGTTTTATGTGATATAAAGATGCCTAAAATGGATGGAGTAGAGGTATTAGAAAAAGCAAAAAAAATAAAACCTGAAATTCCAATTGTAATGATTTCTGGCCATGGAGATTTAGATACTGCTGTAAATACCATGCGATTGGGAGCATTTGACTATATATCTAAACCACCCGATTTGAACCGTTTATTAAATACTGTTAGAAACGCCTTGGACAGAACAGTTTTGGTTATTGAAAACAAGCGATTGAAAAAGAAGGTGAGTAAAAATTATGAAATGATTGGTGAAAGTGACGCTATTATTCAAATTAAGGAAATGATTGAAAAGGTCGCAGCTACAGATGCTCGTGTTTTAATTACCGGTTCAAATGGAACAGGTAAGGAATTAGTAGCGCATTGGTTACATGAAAAATCTAATCGCTCAAAATCATCTTTAATAGAAGTTAATTGTGCAGCTATACCGTCTGAGCTAATTGAAAGTGAATTATTTGGTCATGTAAAAGGAAGTTTTACTGGAGCAAATAAAGATAGGGCAGGTAAATTTGAAGCCGCAAATAATGGGACAATTTTTTTAGATGAAATTGGTGATATGAGTTTATCAGCTCAAGCAAAAGTTCTTCGTGCTTTACAAGAAAATAAAATTCAAAGAGTTGGCAGTGATAAAGATATTAAAGTAAATGTTAGGATTGTTGCGGCAACAAACAAAGATTTAAAGAAAGAAATTGCTGGGGGAAGATTTAGAGAAGATTTATATCACAGATTAGCTGTAATTTTAATTAATGTACCAGCTTTAAATGACAGAAGAAATGACATCCCTTTATTAATAGAATATTTTACTCAGAAAATTGCTGCTGAACAAGGGGTTCTAAAAAAAGAATTTTCTTCTGATGCAATTGCTTTATTACAAGGCTATGATTGGACAGGCAATATTAGAGAGTTGAGAAATGTGGTAGAAAGATTAATGATACTTGGAGAACAAGAGATTTCTCAAGCTGACGTAAATTTATTTGCAAGTAAGTAGCCCCAATTTATTTATCTAAACATAGGCATAAGAATCTCTCACCAACTAAGTCTAAATAAATTCATTAACTTGGGTTTCTGATTAAATTCTTTTTATGTTAGAAAATAAAATTCATTACAGGACTTGTAATTTATGTGAAGCAATGTGTGGTTTAAAGATCACATATAAAGAAAAAAAAGTCATTTCAATTGTTGGTGACAAAAAAGATCCCTTAAGTAAAGGTTATATCTGTCCTAAGTCCTTAGCATTAAAAGATTTGTATGAAGATTCAGACAGGCTAAAAACACCAATTAAGAGAGTAGAAAATGGATGGAAAAAAATCTCTTGGACAGAAGCTTTTGATGAAGTTGAACATCAAATAAAGAAAATTCAAGAACAATATAGCAACGATGCAGTAGCTACTTATCAGGGAAATCCAAACGTTCACAATCTAGGGTCAATGTTATATGGAGGTCCATTTTTAAAAAGTTTAAAGACCAAACAAAAATATTCTGCTACTTCTGCAGATCAATTACCTCATCATATTGCTTCTTTAAAAATGTTTGGACATCAAATGTTAATTCCAATTCCTGATATTGAAAGAACAGATTATTTATTGATACTGGGTGCTAATCCAGGAGCCTCAAATGGAAGTTTACTAACTGCACCAGGATTTTCTCAAAAAATAAAAAACATTCAGAAAAGAGGTGGTGAGGTTATAAATATTGACCCAAGATATACCGAGACCTCTAAAATTTCTAGTGATCATTTTTTTATAAATCCAGGTAAAGATGCTCTTTTATTATTGTCTTTATTGCACGTAATTTTTGAGCAAGGAATAGATAAAAAAACACATCTTTCCAGTCATTTAAAAGGTTTAGAGGAAATTAAAAAAATTATTAAACAATATCCACCACAAAAAACAGCTTCCATAATTGGTATAGATAGTTTAGAGATTCAGAAAATTGCTAAAAATTTCATGAACTCAAAAACTGCAGTTTGTTATGGAAGAATGGGGGTTTCTACACAAGAATTTGGAGGTATTTGTCAATGGCTAATTAATGTCATAAATATTGTTACTAATAATATGGATAAAGCTGGGGGAGCAATGTTTACTGAGGCAGCCATTGATTTGGTCTTTATGACTGGCATGAAAGGTAAGGTTGGTAATTTTGATAGATATCGAAGTAGGGTTCATGATTTACCTGAGTATTCGGGAGAATTACCTGTAGCTACCCTAGCAGATGAAATGATAGTAGAGGGAGAGGGGCAAATAAAAATGTTAATTTGTACTGCAGGAAACCCAGTATTATCCACGCCTAATGGTAAAAAGCTAGAAAAGGCTCTGGAGGGCTTAGACTTCATGGTTTCAATTGATATTTATTTAAATGAAACAAGTAAATATGCAAATATTATATTACCATCTACGAATGGATTGGAAACACTACATTATGATTTAGTTTTTCATCAGTTAGCAATTAGAAATACCGCAAAACTATCTGAAGTTTTATTTGAGAAAGATGAAAATCAAAAACATGATTGGCAAATATTAAATGAATTAACTGAGAGAATAACAGGAAAAAAGAATCCATTAACACCAGAAATGATGTTAGATGGTATGTTTCAATTCTCCTCATATAAAGATGCAAATTTGTCTGTAAAAAAGTTGAAAGAAAACCCTAGTGGAATAGATTTAGGAGCTTTACAGCCACTCTTAACGAAAAGAATCTTTACTCCAGATAAAAAAATTAATATTTCACCAAAATTTTTTATTAATGATTTAAAAAGATTAGATAAAGAGTTGTTCAATGCTAATGGTGAAGATAATACAAACTATCCTTTTGCTTTAATAGGTCGGAGACATTTAAGAAATAATAACTCTTGGATGCATAATTCTAAGCTACTCATGAAAGGTAAAAATAGATGTACTGTACTTATGTGCCCTAAAGATGCAAATAATCTTTCAATAACAAATCACCAAAAAATTAGAATAACTTCTAATGTGGGTAGTATAGAATTACCAGTAGAAATTAGTGATGAAATGAAAGAGGGCGTATTAAGTATTCCACATGGTTTTGGACACAATAGGCAAGGAACAAAAATAAAATTAGCAGAGGAGAATGCTGGAGAAAGTATTAATGACTTAACAGACGATTATAATATAGATAAATTAACAGGTAATGTTAATTTTAGTGGTACTAGAGTGAAAGTTAATTTATAAAAAAAAAGCTCTCTGGAATTTAATTTCAGAGAGCTTTAGTTTTGTTTATACTAAGTCAAATCGATCTAAGTTCATTACTTTAGTCCAAGCAGCAACAAAATCATTGATAAATCTTTGCTTACCATCATTGGCTCCATAGACTTCACAAACCGCTCTTAATTCAGTATTTGATCCAAAAATTAAATCTGCTCTTGTACCTGCAAACTTAACGTTTCCAGTTTTTCTGTCTTTTCCTTCAAAAAGAGTATCATCAGAGGAAGTTGCACTCCATGTAGTAGCAAGATCTAGAACATTTGTGAAGAAATCATTGGTTAAGCTACCAGGATTTTCTGTAAAAACACCATATTTAGAACCATCATAATTAGCTCCAAGAACTCGTAAGCCACCAACTAAAACAGTCATTTCTGGGATGCTAAGTGTTAATAATTGCGCTCTATCAATCAATAATTCTTCTGCTGCTAGGTTTAAATCTTTTTTAATAAAATTTCTAAATCCGTCTGCTTTCGGTTCTAAATAACCAAAAGAAGCAACATCCGTTTGTTCTTGAGAAGCATCTGCTCTACCACTTGTAAAAGGTACAGAGATGGTATGTCCCACTTTTAAAGCAGCCTCTTCTATAGCTACACAACCACCCAAGACAATTAAATCTGCAATGGAAACTTCTCCATTAAAGTCATTTTGAATTCCTTCATAAATAGCGAGTACTTTATTTAGCTCGTAAGGATTATTTACAGCCCAACTTCTTTGAGGCTCTAAACGAATTCTTCCTCCATTTGCGCCACCTCTCATGTCTGACCCTCTAAAGGTTGATGCAGAAGCCCAAGCCGTAGAAACCAATTGTGATATAGTAAGGTCTGAGGCCAAAATCAGGCTCTTTAAGCTTGTTATATCTGTTTCAGACAATGACTGCCCTGCTGGAATTGGATCTTGCCAAATCAATTCTTCTTTTGGTATTTCTGGACCTAAATATCTAGAAATTGGTCCCATATCTCTGTGTGTTAATTTATACCATGCTCTTGCAAAAGCATCTTCAAAAGCTTTGTGATCTTTGTGAAAACGTTCAGAAATTTCTAAATAAGCTGGATCTAACTTTAAAGCAATATCAGCAGTGGTCATCATTAAATCTTGCGTATTGTTTGCATCACCCGCTTTGGGTGCTTTTTTCGCATTTGATGCTGTGGTTGGTTTCCACTGGTGAGCGCCTGCCGGACTCTTTGTAAGTTCCCAGTCATAGTTTAATAACATATCAAAATAATCATGATCCCAAACTGTTGGATTTGGTGTCCAAGCACCTTCTATACCACTTGTAATGGTATCATCTAAAACACCCGATTTGTAAGAGTTTTTCCAACCCGTACTCATTTCTTCTATAGGAGCTCCATGTGGTGATGGTCCAACATATTTGTCTGGATCTGCAGCGCCATGGGCTTTACCAAAAGTATGTCCACCCGCAACAAGGGCTACCGTTTCTTCATCATTCATTGCCATTCTACCAAAGGTTTCTCTAATGTCTTTTGCAGAGCCCATTGGATCTGGGTCTCCATTGGGTCCCTCCGGGTTTACATATATCCAACCCATCATTACAGCACCTAAAGGATCTTCTAATTCGCCTTCGGCGTACCGTTCTTTATTTTCTCCCATAACGGTTTCAGAACCCCAATATATGTCTTGTTCTGGCTCCCAAACATCCTCACGTCCACCAGCAAAACCAAAGGTTTCAAATCCCATAGATTCCATTGCGCAATTCCCTGCAAGAATCATTAAATCTGCCCAAGATAATTTGTTTCCATACTTCTTTTTAATAGGCCAAAGTAATAAACGTGCTTTATCTAAATTACCATTGTCTGGCCAACTATTTATTGGCGCAAAACGCTGCGATCCAGAACGTGCTCCACCTCGCCCATCACCAACTCTGTATGTACCAGCACTATGCCATGCCATACGTACCATAAATGGACCATAGTTTCCATAATCTGCAGGCCACCAATCTTGAGAATCTGTCATAGCATTAATAATATCTTGCTTTAAACTAGCAAAATCTATGGAGTTAAACGCATCTGCATAATTAAAATCTCCACCCATAGGATTAGATTTTACTGCATTTTGACGTAGAATATTTAATTTTAGTTCATTGGGCCAAAAATCTCGCACAGAAGTTCCATTACCTGCTGTTTGTTTTTGAATGCCTCCCATAAATGGACATTTATTGATGTCTCCAGTATTGTTGTGTTCCATGGTTTTTTATATTTTCTTTAAATAAGGAATTCAAATTTACGGACAATCTTTCAATAATTTTTATCTATATTTTTTATTTAATGATAGTTGGAGACTATTGCTTTAAAAAGGCATAAAATTAGCAATAACTTTTGTTTATTATTAACTATTCATTTTTTTAATAATCTCTTTTAAACGCAGTTTTTGTTGTTTTTTTTGCTCAGTAATTTTTGAAACCTTTTGTTTCATTAATTTAGTGTGTTTTGCCTTATTTAGTGTGTTTTTTGCTTTTCCTTTTTTAGGCATATGGTATATTTTTGACTATTTGATTACTATTTTTTTTGAATCTCTTTGAAGTTTTAAATGATTGCATACAACTTCAACTTTTATTTATAAAAAGATGTATATTTTTTTAGATTTTTTTAGTTAAAAATCTGTACTTTTAAAAGATAAAAATAACCTTTTTATTTATGGAATTAAAGTTGTTAAAACCCATTGTTTTTTTTGATTTAGAAACTACCGGGATTAATATAGGAAACGATAGAATTGTTGAGATTTCAATGCTTAAAATCTTTCCCAACGGAAATGAAGAAAGCAACACATGGTTGGTAAATCCTGAGATAGAAATACCAGCTGAAACGAGTGCAATACATGGCATTACTAATGAAAGAGTGGTTACCGAACCTACATTTAAAGAATTAGCTCAGACTGTTTATGATTTGATTTCTGATGCTGATTTAGCAGGTTTTAACTCCAATCGTTTTGATATCCCTTTATTAGCTGAAGAATTCTTGAGAGCTGGAATAGATTTTGATATGAATGATAGAAAGGCTGTAGATGTACAAGTAATTTTTCACAAAAAAGAGCAAAGAACTTTAAGCGCAGGTTATAAATTTTATTGTGATAGAATATTAGAAGATGCGCATTCTGCTGAAGCAGATACCAAAGCAACTTATGAGATACTTAAAGCACAGTTGGATAGGTACGATGATATTGAAAATTCGGTAGAAGCATTAAGTGATTTTTCTACTCATTCTAAAAGAGCAGATTTTGCTGGATTTATTTTATTTAATAATGAGGATCAAGAAATTTTTTCATTTGGTAAATACAAAGGAAGAACTGTAGAAGATGTTTTTAAAGAGAACCCGGGGTACAATGCTTGGATTCAAAATGCAGATTTTCCATTGTACACTAAAAAGGTATTAAAAGAAATTAAAGAAAGAATGTCTATCCCTAAAAAAGGATTATCTGATTCAGACAAACTTCAAGCATTACAGCAGAAGTTTAATTTACGTTAAAAATATGTTTGTAAAATTCGAAAATTTACCCAGTCATTCAAGAGTTTGGATTTATCAATCTGACAGGAAATTCACAACTAAAGAGGTTGGTTTTATTTCAGAAAAAGCCATTTTATTTATAGACCAATGGACAAAGCACGGTTCTGATTTACAAGGTTCTTTTGACATTAAATACGATCAATTTTTGGTATTGGCTGTAGATGAGGGTTTTAATAATGTTTCTGGTTGTTCTATAGATTCTTCAGTACGTTTTGTTCAAGATGTTGAGAAAACATTAAAGGTAGATATGATGAATAAAATGAATATCTCCTTTAGAGATGGTGAGTTTATCAACAGTGTTAAAATGAATGTTTTTAAAGAATATGTTGATAATAATAAGATTACTTCAGAAACTATTGTTTTTAATAATATGATTTCAATAAAACAAGATTTTAAAACTCTTTGGGAGGTTCCCTTGACAAAAAGTTGGCACAAACGCTTTTTAATTTCATAAACCTCTAGATTTCATTTATGTTTAAAAGACTCTTATTTATTTCCCTTTTATTATTATGCGTCAATACTCATGGTCAAAACTTAGATCCATTAAGAACAGATGATTATTTTGAACAAGAACAATGGGTAGACAGTATTTTAAGTTCTATGTCAATAGATCAGAAAATTGGCCAATTATTTATGGTCCAAACCTATTCTAATTTGGATTCAGTTCATGAAAATAAAATTAAAGAAATGATACAAAAATATCATATTGGAAATTTAATTTTTATGCAAGGAACACCCACTAAACAAGCACAATTAACAAATATTTATCAATCACTATCTAAAACACCTTTAATGATTGGTTTTGACGGTGAATGGGGGCTAGACATGCGTTTGCAAAAGACCTTTAGATTTCCTTGGAATATGACTCTTGGTGCGATTCAAGATAATACTCTAATTCATAAATTTGGAGAACATTTGGGAAGGCACGCTAAACGAATAGGTATTCATGTAAATTTTGCACCTGTTGTAGATATTAATACAAATCCACTTAATCCAATTATTGGAAATCGATCTTTTGGAGAAAATAAAAAAAATGTTACTCAAAAAGCAATAGCATTTTGCAAAGGAATGCAAAGTATAGGCGTATTAGCTAATGCAAAACATTTTCCTGGACACGGAGATACGGCAACAGATTCACATTTAAAATTACCTGTTTTAAATTTTGACAGACAACGTCTAGATTCTGTGGAATTGTACCCTTACAAAAAAGTTTTTGATGCAGGAATGTCAAGTGTAATGACAGCACACCTAAGTATTCCAGTATTAGAACCAAACCCTAAGTTGCCAACCTCGTTGTCATCGAAGGTGGTAACAGATTTATTAAAGTATAAATTAGGTTTTTTAGGCTTGATTTTTACAGATGGTTTAAATATGAAGGGTGCTGCTAATTATTCAAGTCCTTCAGAAATTAATTTAGCGGCAATACTAGCAGGGAATGATATTTTATTGATACCACATGATATTCCGGAAACCATAAATTTATTTAAAACTTCCATACAATCAGGAGTTTTAAGTTATGAAAGAATAGATGAATCTGTTCGTAAGATTCTATTAGCAAAGTATAAAGTTGGGCTTCACACATACAAACCAATTGAGCTATTAAATTTAGAAAAAGACATCAATACTTCAGCGGATGAGGTTCTTCATAGAGAATTGGTAAAGAACTCAATGACTCTCATTAAAAATAAAAAACAGTTATTACCCATCTCAGATTTAAGAAAGTTTCATAAAATAGCATATGTGGCATTAGGTGAAGACCATCATGATACTTTTTTTGAAGAATTACAAAAATATTCTGATATATTTAAAGTAGAAAAAGATAATTTAAATGAGATCATAGATGCATTAGAGGATTTTGATTTGGTAATAGTTGGTTTTCATAAGTCAAATGCCCATCCCTGGAAACCCTATCAGTTTTCAAATAAAGAAGCTGTCTGGTTACATGAGATTTCAAGAAAAAATAAAACTATTCTCTCTGTTTTTGCAAGCCCATACAGTTTGTTAAATATAAAGTCCTTTAATAATTTAGAGAGTATTTTAGTAGCTTATCAAAATAGTGTGATAGCCCAAAAAATTGCCGCTCAAACAATTTTTGGAGCTATAGTTGCTAAGGGAGTTCTCCCCGTGAGTATTAAAAAAAATTTTCCTGAAGGAACAGGTATTTTAACAAAAGATTTAAAAAGACTTCAGTATTCTATTCCAGAATCTGTTGGTATGTCTTCAATTAAATTACAACGAATAGATTCTGTAGCTAATCTTGTAATTGAAAAAAAAATGGCTCCAGGACTTCAGGTTTTAGTTGCTAGGCATGGCGTAGTTATTTATGAAAAAAGTTTTGGATTTCACACAGATAAAAAAGTTAATTCTGTTAAAAGTACTGATGTCTACGATGTGGCTTCATTAACAAAAATTTTAGCATCATTACCCATGTTGATAAAAGCAGAGGAGGAAAATAAAATAAAATTAACGTCTACCATTAAAAGCATATTACCATCTTTTAAAGATTCTAATAAAGATACATTAACTGTCCTAGAAATTTTATCTCATTACGGCCGCCTAAAAGCTTGGATACCTTTTTACAAGCTCACACAAGACAGCATTACTAAAAATAATTTAAAAGAGTTTTACAGTCAAAGTAGGTCTAAAAAATTTTCTATTAAAGTTGCTGAAAATTTATATTTAAATAATTCTTATAAAGATTCTATTTACAAGTTTATAAAAGATTCTGACCAAAGGCTTGGAGCTGGTTATAAATATAGTGACTTAGGCTATTATCTCTTTAAAGAAGCTTTAGAGAAGAAATATAAAGGTAGATTAGATGACTTAGTTCAAGAACAATTTTATGAGCCATTAGGTGCAAATAGGATGACTTATTTACCCTTGAATAAATTAGATAAATCTTCAATTGTTCCCTCAGAAAAAGATACGTATTATAGAAATCAATTATTACATGGTTATGTTCATGACATGGGGGCTGCAATGCTCGGTGGAGTGGGAGGTCATGCCGGTTTATTTGCTAATTCAAATGATGTGGCAAAAATGATGCAATTATACCTTCAAAAAGGGTATTATGGAGGAAAACGATATTTTAAAAAAGAAACTTTTGATAAATTTAATAAACGATATTATTCTGATAAAAAAGTAAGAAGAGGCTTAGGGTTTGATAAACCTCAGCTAGATCCAGAAATTAAGGCAACATGTGGGTGTGTTTCAGATGAAAGTTTTGGACATAGCGGATTTACTGGTGCTTTCACTTGGGCAGACCCAGAAAGTGGAATTTTATATGTTTTTCTATCCAATAGGGTTTTTCCAACTATGGAAAATACTGGTTTAGTAGATGAAGATATTAGAACAAAAATTCAACAGATCATCCAAGACGCTATCTTGCCGGAGTAAGATGAAATTTACTGTAGATTAATAATATTAACATAGAACAGCCAAAATATATTATACTACTTTTTAAAGTAAATAAATTATAAATTATATAGCTATTCATTAGAAAGAAAGGAATAACTGTCAGAGAGCCAACACCGAATTTAAAAGTACTTATGAATTCAAAGTCTGTGACCTTATTTTTCACATATTTCCATAACAACCACGGTATGAAGCTATTTAATATTATAATTGGTTTTAAAAACTTAACTAAATTAATCTTTCTCTCTCTTTTAATAATAATGTTAGATTGAATCATTGAATTAACTTCATCAACTTTTGTAAAATCAATATTTGCAGAACTTAATTTTTTAGACCATTTCTCATAATCTTCGTTTAAAGGAATATGAACAGAAAGTGTTTTTAATTGAACAGAAATAACATCCTTTATTTTTTTTATATCAGAATGATTTAAGTTTGATTTATAAAAGTCATTTGCTAATATTGGGATTCCATAATTTAAAGAAACTTTAAAAGGGTAGCTAGAGGAATCTTGATAAGTAATCCCAACAGGTATAATTTGAATTTGTAGTTTTGGATTTCTTTCGATAGCTCCAAAAACTATTCTTGAAAACCCCTTGCTTAAGCTTCTTACAGTTCTTCTTTTATCATGGCTTCCTTCAGGAAAAATCATTAATGCTTTTTGGTTGTCTAATAAATTAAAACACCTTTCAAAGACTTCTTTATTCTTATTTAATTGATTAACACCATCTCTTATTCTGTAAATGGGTATTAAATTTAAAGAATTTAGAAACCATCTTACTAATGGTTTTTTAAAACTAGCTGCACGAGTTAGAAAATAATTTGTTCTTGGATTGTTTGTCGTAACTATTAAAGGATCTATAAGCCCATTGGGGTGGTTTGCCATGAATAAAATGGCTCCTTTTTTTGGTATATTCTCTTTGCCGTTAACTATTATTTTTTTTGTCATAAAAAATAATGAAGTCTTTAAAAGAAATTTAAAAAAATAATACCAGATTGTTTTCAAAATTGGTTAACTATTTTAATTGTTTGTTACTTCTTCCCCAAAAAGCAGCTAATACCAGCCCCGAGAAAATATCCCATATACTCCAAAAAGCAGCTAATAAGGCCATTCCTCCTAAACCATCAAAAAATTGAAAGATTAGTAATAATCCTAATCCACCATTTTGAATTCCAGTTTCCATACTAATAGTTTTTCTATCTTTTTTATCTAGTCCAAATGTTTTTGCTGTGTAGAATCCAATAAAATAGGCTCCGATATTATGGAAAATTACCAATCCTGCAACCAAATGAATATACTTTAAAAAAACATCTATATTATCATAGAATGCAATAACAATCAATGCTAAAAAAACAACAATTGAAAAGGGCTTTAGCAGTACTTCAATCTTTTTTGAAATTTCCTCAAAATAATGATTTAAAAACATTCCCAGCACAATAGGAATCCCTAGTATTAATAAAACTAATTTAAATAATTCTATTGGATCTAATTGAACTGTTTTTATGATTTCATTCGTAGGTTCGTATAATCCACTATAAAATTGTAAATTTAAAGGAGTCATTAGTAAACATATGACTGTTGCAAATGCAGTTAAACTTACAGATAAGGCTGAATTACCTTTAGCCATCTTACTAAAAAAATTAGAAATATTACCACCCGGGCAGGCAGCTATCATCATCATTCCTAAAGCAAAACTTGGATGAGGTTTTATGATTAAAATAGCCGCAAATGTGAGTGCTGGTAACAAAATAAATTGAGAAAAAACGCCTACTAGTAGAATTTTAGGTTTCTTAATAAGAAGTTTAAAATCCTCAATTTTTATACTCAGAGCTACACCAAACATAATAATAGCCAATGCTATATTTAATATCCAAAGCCCCTCTGTATCAAAATTAATTTTGATACTATCAATAGGAATATCACTATTAGTTTTTAAAAGCATATTCTATAATATTTGAACCCATTTTTAAAGCTTTTAATCTTATGTTTTTAGGGTTGTTATGAATAGAACTGTCTTCCCAGCCATCACTTAAATCAGATTCATAATCATAAAAACACACCAATCTGCCCTTAAAAAATAATCCAAAACCTTTTGGTTTTTTTTTATCATGTTCGTGAATTTTAGGGACTCCATTTTTAAAAGTAAATGTTTGATTATAAATGGGATGACTACTTGGAATTTCTTGAAATTTTAATTCAGGAAAAACTTTGTTCATTTCTCTTCTAATAAATTTATCTAATCCATAATTGTCAGACACATGAAGAAACCCTCCGGCTGTTAAGTAATTTCGTAAGTTTTGTGCTTCTTGTTTTGTGAAAAACACATTTCCATGACCAGTCATGAAAACAATAGGAAAGTTAAAAAGATCTAAACTTCCCACAGCTACAGTGCCTTGATTTAATTTAATTCTTGTGTTTGAGTTTTTATTCGCAAATTTAATTAAGTTGGGAACAGCAGTTTGATTTGAATACCAATCTCCGCCACCATTATATTTTAAAACTGCCACTTCTTGTGAGGATATCTTCACAGAAAAACATACAATAACCAAAAGAAAAATTTTTGTAAACTTCAATTTAAGTGTAATTTTAAACTAAGATAGCAATTCTTATTGATTGATAAATGAAACATTCATAACAGACACTAAAGCTGCTGTTTCGGTTCTTAATCTTGCTTTGCCAAGTGTTATTGGAGTATATCCTTTCTGCAAGCTTTTTTCAATTTCTGATAATGAAAAATCACCCTCAGGTCCTATTAATATTGTAGAAGATTCTTTGGGCAGGAGCACATCCTTCATTAATTGTTTCTCATTTTCTAAACAATGTGCAATATATTTTCCTTGCGTTTGTTTTTGTTTTAAAAATTCTGATAAAGTAACCACCTCATTTAGTTTTGGTAAGTGAATTTTTAATGATTGTTTTATTGCAGATATTATAATTTTTTTTAGCCTTTCAGGTTTAATAAATTTTCTCTCAGAATTGTCACAAATAATTGGTGTAATTTCATCAATCCCTATTTCCGTTGCTTTTTCTAAAAACCATTCTAGTCTGTCATTATTTTTTGTTGGTGCTATAGCTAGATGTAAATAATATTTTCTTTGTTGTTTCTTATGTTCTATGCTAATTACATTTATTAAGCATTTTTTGTCATTAGCGACACTAATTTTACAGTGAAATAGATCTCCTTTCCCATTGGTTAGATAAATATGATCTCCCTCTTTTTTTCGAAGTACTTTTACTACATGTCTGCTTTCAATTTTATCAAAAGTAATTTCATGAGTATTCTTATCTATAGTTGGATTGTAAAATAATTGCATGGGTTCTATTTTACAGGATAGTCTTTAATATTCATTTTATAAGTTCTTCTTCTTTTATGGGTTTGGGGATCAAAATTTTTCCATAATTGATGTATGGCGTTATTATCTTCTAGCTCGGGTGTTCTAATTACTGTTTCAACTCCGATTGCATTAAAACTAGTTGTAAAATCACTAAAAATAATAGCAGTTATCCCTTTGTTTTGATATTCTGGATCTACACCAATTAAGTATGAGGTTACAGTTTTTGCATTTTTTTTTGCTTTTAAAAGATGAAATATCCCAAAGGGAAATAATTTACCTTTCGCTTTTTGTAGAGCCTCTGAGAAAGAAGGCATCATAATTCCAAATGCAACTAGTTTACCGTTTTCATCAACAACAAACTTTATGAAATCTGGATTTATAAAATTGATATATTTTTTTTTAAAATAATCTATTTGATTTTCAGATATAGGTACATAAGATGAAAGGGTCACGTATGTTTTATTGAAAAGATCAAACATTTCATTTACATAAGGCATAATCTCTTTCGTATTTGAAAAATTTAAAGATTTTAGTTTGAACCTTCGCTTTATTAAATTTGAGATCCTTTCATAATAAGGTCCATCTACTTTTGATAATTTAAATTTATTTTCTAGATATTCTTTTTCTTTTACAAATCCTAATTGTTCTAAATGTTCTTTGTAATAAGGATTAGAGTACCAAGTTACCATAGTTCCAATATGATCAAAACCATCTGTGAGTACACCTACCTTATCAAGATTTGAAAATCCAACAGGACCTTCCATATATGTTAATTTATTTTTTTTACCAATTTCTTGTACTTTTTCAACAAGAATTTTGGTAACATCTATATTGTCTATTACATCAAACCAACCAAAACGCATTTTTTTAATTTTTTGGTTCTTCACTTCATACCAATTAATGATGGCTGCTATTCTACCAACTATTTTATTGTTTTGGATAGCTACAAAGAAGAATGCTTCAGCATTTTCAAATGCTGGATTAATCTCTTTGTTTAAAACATCTAACTCCTCTTTAATAATTGGAGGAACCCAGTAAGGATTATTTTTGAAGATAGAAAAAGGAAATTGAACAAATTGTTTCATTTCCTTTTTCGTGGTCATTTCCTTTAGTGTAATCATGGCACTAGTTTAGGTCTTAATTTAAATCGTTTTCATCATCATCATCATCATCATCTTCCTCACTTTTTTGTTTTCTTTTCTTACTTGTTTTATCTTTTTTATTTTTTTTAGCTTCTTCTTTTTTCCTTTCTCTTTTGAGTTTTTTATTGTCTTTTTTTACTTCCTTCTCCAGATCTTTTATTTCTTTTTCAAGTTCTTTAGCATTTTTTTCTGAATCTTTTTTTTCATCTTTTTTTCTTGTCTTTAGAATATTAAAAAACCCTTTTTTTGGTTTATTTTTTTCTTCCTTAATTTTTGAGGGACTAATTCTTCTTCTTACAGGTTTTACTCTTAAAGATTTTTCTTCCAAATTCTCTTTATTTGTAGAGCTATTATTATTGATAGATTGAATAGTTCCCTTTTTTAAACTAGATTTTTTTGTTGATATTCTCTTACCTTTTTTTCTAAATAGATTTTTAAATTTATTTGTTAAATTGTCCAAAAAACCTTTTTCACCAAAAAATCCTTTACTTTTTATTGACTTACTTTTTTTGTCTTCATTAAGTACTTTGTCAACATGTCTGTCTAACCTATATGAAGCTCCTAATGAAGAGTAAAACCCTGAAGATTTTCCATCTGCTAGTAATCTAAAAGAGCTATTCAATTGAAGATTTCTATTAAATAAAAAGGCAATACCAGTACCAATATTTGCTTGATATTTATACTTGTCAAACATTGTTTGATTTTCAAAAAAAACAGACCATCTAGGTTTATAACTGTAGGTAGCTGTTATGATGTAAGATAATTCAGGTAGATCAGTCCCAATTCTATCATAAAATATATTAGTGATAATATTAAAATTATCACTCAGGTCGTTTTGAAGAAGTACTCCGACCTTGGGCGAAAAACTATTTGTTTTATATATGTTATCTGGAATACCGGTATTTGCTCCGGCATAAATTGCGACAGAAGGAATTAGTCTTTTCCAATCAAAACTATTTCTTGCAACCCAACTTCTTATTTCTTTTGATTTGTCTTCGTATTTTTTTTCAAATACTAAATATTTTGCTGCAATAATTAACTTGCTAATGCCTGTTTTTTGGTAACTTGAATTAAAAATATTTTGAAAACCAACTTCCTCATTTTGATAGGCTAAATTTATATTAAACTCTAGTTTTTCATTTAAAAAACTAGATCTTAATAAGAAATCAACCCCGTAGGATTGAGGTCTGTAAAAAGTTGGGTACTTGTTAGTTTCTCTATAAAACAAACTCGTTTCTAACTGGTACACTCTAGTGCCAATTGAATAGGGAGATTCTGAGAGTCCAGGTCTGTTTGAATTGATAACATTAGTGTACTGAGCTAATGCAGTATGTGTTAAAACTAACATACTAAGCATTAAAAATACTTTAAGTTTATTTATTAAATAATTTAATCTCAAAAAAATATTTTTTTGGTTTCACACAAACATACTCTAAAAATTGGACTCATCAAATGCATAAATACTTTTTAATGGTGTTAAATTTTTGTATTCTATTAACGTAACTTTTATTATCAAATTGTTATTTTTGATTTTAATTTAATGTTTACATGCAACAAGCAGATTTAATGGGTTTATTAAGAACAATTCTTATTTTTTTAATTGTATATTATAGTTTTCGCTTTCTAGCAAGAATATTTGCTCCTATTTTATTAAAGAAAGTAGTTGGGAATATGCAAGAAAAAGCTCAGCAAAAACATAAACAAACCCATAATTCATCAACTAAAGAAGGTGAAACTATTATTGATAAAAAGCCAAATTCTAATACTCAAGGGAATAACTCTGTTGGAGAATATGTAGATTTTGAAGAAATAGATTAATATGAATTTAAAATTTTTTTCAACTCATTTAGTTTCATTATTAGTTTTTATAATTGCTGCATTATTATACTTCCATCCAGTTTTAAAAGGAGAAAAACTATCCCAATCCGATATCACACAACACATCGGAATGGCAAAGGAGGTAAATGATTATAGATTAGCAACTGGTTTAGAACCTTATTGGGCAGAAAGTGCTTTTAGTGGCATGCCTACATATCAAATTGGAACTTATTTTCCACACGATTACCTATCTTATTTAGACCGTTTAATTCGTTTTCTTCCCAGACCTGCCGATTATTTATTTTTATATTTTTTAGGCTTTTACATTATGTTAATTGCCTTTAAGGTAGATTGGAAATTAGCCATTATGGGATCCCTAGCCTTTGGTTTCTCAACATACCTCATGATTATATTTGGTGCAGGGCACAATGCAAAAGCGCATGCAATTGCTTATATGCCTCTAGTTCTTGCAGGTGTTATTTATGTTTTTAAGAAAAAATATTTAACAGGTTTTACTTTAACCGCTGTGGCAACTGCTTTAGAAATTAAAGCAAACCATCCTCAAATGACTTACTATTTACTCTACGCTATTTTTATCTTAGCGATTATAGAGCTTATAGAAGCCATTAAAAAAAAGAAAATTACACAGTTTACGTCTCAATCTTTAATAATAATTACCGCCATGTTGCTGGCTGTTGGAGTTAATTCAACAAGGTTAATGGCAACTAAAGAATATTCAGATTTTAGTACTCGAGGAAATACTGAATTAACAATCAACTCAGATGGAACCCCAAAAGAGGTTTCTTCAGGATTATCTAAAGATTATATCACTCAATTTAGTTATGGGATTTCTGAAACTTTTAATTTATTAGTTCCCAGGTACATGGGAGGTGGGACAGTAGAACGTTTAGATAAAAACTCGAATACTTATAAACATGTTTCTTCAATAGCTAGCCCTAAGCAGGCAGAAGGTTTTACAAAACAAGTTTATACCTATTGGGGAGATCAATTAATTGTTGAAGCACCAGCTTATGTTGGAGCCGTTATCATATTTCTTTTCTTTCTAGGACTATTCTTGGTAAAAGGGAAATTGAAATATTGGTTAGTGGCATCAACAGTTTTTTCAATAGTAATGAGTTGGGGAAGAAACTTTGAGTTTTTAACTAATTTCTTTATTGATTATGTGCCATTATATAATAAGTTCAGGGCTGTGTCTTCATTTCAAGTAATTGCTGAATTATGTATTCCTTTACTAGGAATCCTAGCGGTAAAAGAATTTATTTTTACTGAAATATCAAAAAAAGAAAAATTAGAGGCTATTAAAAAAGCATTTTATGTAACTAGTGGTTTAATTCTTATTGGTTTATTTTATGCTATTTCTTTTTCAACTTTTGAGGGTTTAAGAGATGCCAATTACAGTCAATATGAAGGGTTGTTAGATGCCGTAATATCAGATAGGAAATCACTATTATATAATGATAGTTTTAGGTCTTTAGTTTTGATTAGTGTAAGTTTTAGTATTCTTTGGTTATTTCTAAAGCAACAAATTAATAAAATCAAAGTAATTATTGTTTTTACATTATTAATACTATTTGATTTAGTTCAGGTGAATTTAAGATATGTGAATGAAGATGATTTTAAACAGGCCAGGAAAATTGATAAACCTTTTACAGCAAGTAATGCTGACCTTCAAATTTTGAAAGATAAAACTCATTACAGAGTAGCAAATTTCTCAGGAGATCCATTTCAAGATGGACGAACTTCCTATTTTCACAAATCAATTGGGGGCTATCATGCTGCGAAAATGGGCAGATATCAAGATTTGATTGAATTTCAATTAGGAAAACAAAATATGCAGATTTTTAATATGCTAAATGTTAAGTATTTTATTATTCATGATGATAATGGTAAAGAAGAAGCACAGCAAAACCCTAATGCAAATGGAAATGCTTGGTTTGTAAATGAAATTAAATACGTTCAAACTGCAAATGAAGAAATAAAAGCTTTAGACAGTTTAAATACTAAAAAAATTGCAATACTTAAAGACCTTAATTCTTACGGATTCGAAGATTCAAAAAAATATAATATAGATAGTTTAGCGACCATAAAACTCACAAAATATTCGTTAAATGCCCTTAGCTATGAATCTTTTTCAAATCAAAATGAATTTGCAGTATTTTCAGAGATATATTATAAGGATGGTTGGAATGTATATATAGATGGTGAACTTAAACCTCATTTGAATGTTAATTATGTATTGAGAGGATTGGAGATTCCTGCAGGAAATCATCACATAGAATTTAAATTTGAACCGAAAGTAATTCAAACAGGAAGTACTATTTCTTTAATGTCATACGTGCTTTTATTTCTAATCCCATTAGGATGGTTCCTCTACAATAAGAAGAAACCAACTTAATAGTTTACTTTTCATAATAGATACAATATATTTATGTTTCCTAAACATCATCAAAGAAGATACAATTTAACCTTACGTTTTTTACAAAAAGTACTTCCTGCTCCTGCAACTATTTTAGACTTAGGTGTTAAAAATCCTTTTTCTGAAATAATGGAGCAAAATGGCTATACCGTATTTAATACTAGCGGAGAGGATTTAGATATATTACCAGAAATAGTTAAGAAGTATAATGTAGATGCCGTAACTGCTTTTGAAATTTTTGAACACTTAATTGCACCATTCAATGTTTTAAGTAAAATAAAGTCTACTAAACTAATAGCCTCTGTTCCTCTTAATTTATGGTTTGCCAAAGCATATAGAAGTAAAACAGATTTATGGGACAGACACTACCATGAGTTTGAAGATTGGCAATTTGACTGGTTATTGGAGAAATCTAGTTGGAAAATTATTGAAACACAAAAATGGACCAGCCCAATTAAAAAAATCGGTTTCCGCCCAATTTTAAGAACATTTACTCCAAGATATTATATTGTTTACGCCAAAAGGTAGTTAGATTATGAAAATTGGAATGATTTTAGATGATATTTTTCCACCTGATCCAAGGGTTGAGAACGAAGCAATTACATTAATTAATTCTGGTCATGAGGTTTTTTTATTCTGTCTTACTTATGGGAATCAAAAACTACATGAAAATATAAATGGTATTCAAATCAGAAGATACAAGTCTAATAAAATAATTTATAAACTTTCTGCTCTCTCCTATGATTTCTTTGGTTATAGAATGATTATGAAACCAAAAATAGATGATTTTATAAAAGAGAATTCTATTGAGGTAATACATATTCATGATATTAGAATAGCAGAAGCTGTATTTTTATCAAATAAAAAGTATCAATTAAAAATAGTTTTAGACCTGCATGATAATATTCCTGAAAACATGAAGTTCTATCCACATTTACATAAATTTCCTGGAAAGTATATTATTTCTCCAAAAAGATGGAAAATTAAAGAAAAGGAGTTCATTCTTAAATCTGATAAAATTATAACAGTTTCTCCTAACTTTGCTAAAGATCTAATTGAGACTAATAATTTAGGTCCTGAAAAAATGGTTTTAGTACCAAATACTGTTAGGCAGTCTTTCTATAAGGAAGCTATTTATTCTGAAGAAATTAAAAATAAGTATTCTAATAATTTTGTTGTACTTTATTTAGGGGATACCCACATAAGGCGAGGTTTATTAACTGCCATAAGAGCCTCTAAAACATTATCTCAAGATATCACAAACTTTAAATTAGTGATAGTAGGAAGAAATACGACAGATAATATTTTAATTGAAGAGGTAAAAAGATTAAATTTAGAATCTTTTATAGATTTTGAAGGATGGCAAGATGTTTCTTTGTTTCCATCATATATACTTGCAAGTGATGTATGTATTTCACCTTTGTATAGAAGTATTCAACATGATGTCGCTTATGCGAATAAGATTTTTCAGTATATGAGTTTTGGCAAGCCTATATTAGTTAGTAATGCAACTGCTCAAAAAGAATTAGTTGAAAGCATAAATAGTGGGTTCGTACATGAACAAAATAATGAAGAAGATTTTCAGTCTAAAGTATTAGAATTGTACAAGAATAAAGAGAAGTCTCAAGAATTAGGCGATAATGGTAAAGAATTTATAGAGAATAAATTCTCCTGGGAACTTACCTCCAAAGCCTTAGTGAAATTATATGATGAATTCTAAAAAGAAAGTTTTAATTATCACTTATTATTGGCCACCAGCTGGTGGTTCTGGAGTTCAGCGATGGTTAAAGTTTGTGAAATATCTTAGGGATTTTGATATTGAGCCAGTCATTTATACAGTAGATAAACCTAGGTATGCAATTTATGACAAAAGTTTAATCAATGAAATTCCCAATTCTATTGAAACCCTCAGGCAACCAATATTTGAACCTAATTCAATTTTGAATTTTTTTGGAAATAAAACAAATAGAGAAAGTGCTGGTTTTTTAAATCCAAATCCAAATTTTATAGGAAAGATAATACAATACATTCGAGCCAATTACTTTATTCCCGATGCTAGAAAGTTTTGGATAAAGCCTTCCGTACAATTTTTAACTAATTATTTAGAAAAGAACCCTGTAGATGTAATAATTACAACTGGTCCTCCTCATAGTTTACACTTAATAGGTCTACATTTAAAAAAGATAAAAGAGATAAAGTGGATTTCAGATTTTAGAGACCCCTGGACTGAAATAGATTACTTCCACCAAATGCCACTTAATAAAAAAGCAAAGAAGAAGCATCATCAGTTAGAAAGAGAGGTTCTGAAGAATTCAGATAGTGTTATTGTTGTAGGGAATACAATGAGAGATCAATATTTGAAGGAAACTGATAAGGTAGTAACAATTTCAAATGGATTTGACACATCTGAAAACAAAGAGGTTTCACATCTTGATATTGTTTTTTCAATTACGCATGTTGGAATGTTGAATGCAGACAGAAACCCAACAGCTTTGTGGAAAATATTGAAAGAAATCTGTCTTGAAAATCCAGATTTTAAAAGTGATTTAAAAATACGATTGATTGGGAAAATTGCCAAAGAGGTTTCCCATGATTTAAATATTTTTGATAGTGGAATTATAGAGGTTGTTGATTATGTAAGTTATGCTGAAGTGAAAAAATATCAGTTAAAAACCCAAGTATTATTACTTTGCATTAATAATGTTCCAAGCGCTCGAGGAATTATAACTGGAAAAATATTTGAATATTTACAAGCAAAACGCCCTATCTTAGCTATCGGGCCTGAAGATGGTGATGCCGCAGAAATTTTAAAGAATACAAATTCGGGAAGTATTTTTGGATTTGAAAACAAGCAGAAATTAAAGCAACATATTTTAGAGCTTTACAAAGATTATAAAAAAAATCAGCTAATTGTAGATTCTGAAAATATTGAGCAGTATCATAGGAGGGAATTGACAAGAAAACTAGCTCATTTAGTGAGAAGTATATAATCTATGAAGAAAATTGTAACGATATTAGGAGCTAGACCTCAGTTTGTAAAAGCTGCAGTTTTAAGTAGAATAATTAAGAAGCACAACAATATTGAAGAAATTATTGTTCATACTGGTCAGCATTTTGATTCAAATATGAGTGCTATTTTTTTTGATGAAATGATGATTCCTAAACCTAAATACAATCTTGAAATCAACAACATGAGTCATGGAGCAATGACAGGTTTAATGCTTTTGGAAATAGAAAAGGTTTTGATTGAAGAAGTGCCTGATGCAGTAGTTGTTTATGGTGATACTAATTCTACCATAGCAGGAGCATTAGCTGCAAAAAAAATGCATATTAAAGTAGTACATATTGAAGCTGGCCTACGTTCTTTTAATATGAAAATGCCTGAGGAAATCAATAGAATAGCAACTGATAGAATTTCTGATTTATTAAGTTGTCCAACAGAAACTGCCCTAGATAATCTAAAGAAAGAAGGTTATGATAATCTGCAAATTTTAGTTGAGAAGCATGGTGATATTATGAAAGATGCTGTTAGTTATTATGGTCAGTTTTCAAAAGAAAAATCATCTATTATTATTGACGAAAAATTACAAAAAAATCATTTTGTTTTAGCGACTATCCATCGTCAAGAAAATACTGATGATGAGAAAAAGTTAAGATCAATTTTTCTTGGATTAGAAGAAATTCATAAAACTCATACTGTAATTCTACCAATGCATCCCAGAACAAAAGCGGTATTAAATAAATTATCAATACATCCAAAAATACATATCATAGAACCTGTTGGTTACTATGATATGTTGGAATTATTAAAAAACTGTTCTATGGTAATCACAGATAGTGGTGGATTACAAAAAGAAGCATTTTTCAATAAAAAACAAAGCATTATTGCCAGGGATGAAACAGAATGGGTGGAATTAGTTGAAAATGGATTTGCAAAAATAGTTGGTAGCGATACTGAAGATATGATTAATACGTTTAAAAAGTATCTAAGTTCTAATCAAGATTTTTCTATGCAACTCTATGGTGATTTAGTTGGAGAAAAAATCTATCAATCAATTTATAAACTAATTCAGTAGACTTTGGGAATTGTACTAAATCAGTCTTTTAAAAACACACTAATCGTTTACTTAGCTTTTGCAGTTGGAGGTATTAATACTTTATTTCTTTACACTCGTTTTTTAGATGAAGATTACTACGGCTTAGTTACATTTTTATTGTCATCTTCCAATTTACTTATGCCTCTAACAGCATTTGGAGTTCAATATACCATAGTGAAATTTTATTCTTCTTATGAATCTAAGCTAGAAAGAGATAAGTTTTTGAGCTTAGCAATGGTTTTACCCCTGTTAATTGCCATTCCATTAGGTTTCTTAGGGTCAATGTTTTATGAACAAATTAGTGCACTTTTATCAATAAAAAATCCAATAATTAAAGAATATACTTTTGTAATTTATCTAGTTGCTGTAGCTACAGCCTATTTTGAAGTTTTTTATGCATGGTCCAAGGTTCAATTTAGATCTGTTTTTGGTAATTTTATCAAGGAAATGTACAATAGATTGGTTGTTATGATCTTATTATTTTCTGTCTATTTTAAATTTATAACAGAGAAAGAATTTATTTATTACTTGACAGCGGCTTATTTTCTAAGGTTACTGATCATGATGCTTTATGCATTTAAATTGTATTTGCCTAAATTCTCATTTTCGCTACCAGAAAATTATAAAGAAATATTTAGATACTCTTTATATATCATTTTAGCTGGTAGTGCTGGTGCCATACTTTTAGACATTGACAAGGTAATGATTCCGGCAAAAGAAGAAATTGCCTTGGCTGCATATTATACAGTTGCCGTATTTATTGGATCTGCTATTGAAGCTCCAGGTAGAGCAATGCTTCAAATTTTACAGCCATTGACATCAAGAGCTATTAATGATAATAATTTTGAAGAAGTACATAAATTATATAAGCAAAGCTCCATTAATTTATTATTGGTAGGAGGATTACTTTTTTTACTAGTTAATTTAAATATTAACGAATTATTTAAATTACTACCCTTTAAGTATTCTGGAGGTTCATGGGTAGTATTAATGATTTCTGGAGCAAAACTATTTAAAATGTTTTTAGGAATTAACGGTGAAATAATTTTAAATTCTAAATATTATAAAGTTTTGTTGCCATTAGGTTTAGGGATGGCATTTTCTGTTGCCTATATGAATGACTGGTTAATTGATTTATATAGTACCAACGGAGCAGCTATATCAACGCTTGTGGTGATTTTATTTTTTAATGGAATCAAACTTTGGTATGTCAAATATAAATTTGATATGATACCATACTCCGGGAAAACAGCTCAGTTATTATTTCTTATAATACTCATCTTTTTTAGTTTTTATTTCTGGAACTTTGGTTTTCATCCGATAATTAATATTTTACTAAAATCATTGCTAGTATTTTTATTATATATGGTGTTGGCCATAAAATTAAAACTATCTGCAGATATCAATAAATTGATTTATAGTATCATTAAATTTTAGAGGTAGCAATCTAGCAAGTCTGTTAGCATATGAAATAGTAGTGCAATACCTAAAATTCTGCTTCTTTTGGGGATAGTCATAAGAATATACATAATAATGGCATAATTCGTATGTAAAGGGTGAAAATTGATGCTACACCTATTAGGATCAAATATTGGATTAGCCAATAAGTGATCAAAATCTATTAACATGGTTCCAATAAATATTATATATGCTTGAATCCAATTTTTTTTGTAAAAAATTAAGGCAATTAATAATGGAACTAGGAAATGAAAACCATAATGTAATAAAAACTTAAATGACATCTAAATTAAAAGTAAATTTTAAATTTATATTCATCAGATTGATGAATATATTAAAATTCAAAAATACAATTCTTTTGATTTCTTAGGATGAAAGTTATTTAGTTTTATATAAATCTTTTCTAATTCTACTTAGTTGAACAGGGGTAATATTTAAATAAGAAGCTATATGATATAATGGTATTAAATTTTCTATACCAGGATTATCTTTTTTAAATTTTAAATAAAGTTCAGTTGCATTAAGAGACGATAGTTCATAAAATCTATTTTCTAACTTGATAAAAAGTAATTCTAATAGATTATTATACAATTGAAGAATTTCTTTATTTGAATTTGCTAAATTTTTAAATTCTGCAAAATCAACTTCAATCAAATCACAATCAGAAAGACAATCTATGATAACATTTTTCTCTTTCTTTCTTATCAATGAGCTAAAAGCTCCAACAACAGAATGTTTGGTATATATAAATTTTATAAATTCCTTTCCATTATTATCTGTAATGAATGATCTTAAGATGCCTGATTTGACTATATAAAATTTTGTTGAAATATGATTTTTGAAACTTAAAGGTGCCTTTTTCTTGAACTTTTTTTCTTTAAATATTCCTTTTAATTGCTCAGAAGAATTTTTAGAAATAGGAAATATTTTTCTAATATTTTTTAAAAGTGCATCCATTTAAAGTTCATTAATGTTTTGTGTAATTTTAAAGGGAATCAAACAAAAGTAGAAATAAAAATTGAATATTTTAAAATTCTTTTTATTTAATTTACCTCCAAGATAATTAAATTATGTGAATTAAAGCTATGACTTAGAGGTGTTTGATTATTTTCTTGAGGTATTTTTTTAATTAACATAAAAATTATTCCAAGAAATTAATCGAATTTGGTCCTTCCATAAATAATAAATCTAGTATGGATAAGTTTTTTAAAAAGCCATTTTTATCCTCGAACATTTGTATGTAAGGAGTACATCTAGTTTTGTCATTATTTTTAACAGCTGCATGATATCTAAAATCATTTATGACACTTTCATTATATATTTTTGAAATATTGTATTTTTTTGATAGTTCAAGTGCATCATTTATGAAAAGAAATGAATCTATATTGATATCTAAAAGGTACTTGTATTTTTTGGTAAAAATAAATTGTAAGTCGTCTTTATAAAACTCAAAGAAAGGGGAGTGGTTATATGCAGTTGTCAAAGACTTATAATGCTGTCTTTGCCAGTTTGAATTTTCAATGACAACATCTCGCATTTTTATTTTTCCTGAAATTTTATTTGTGTTTGAAATAGGAATATTCAGTAGTTGTTTACCGTTTGCACCAAAAATGTAACATCTATTTCTATAACTCTGCTTTTGATAGTTTTCTTCAGCTTCAAAAGTTATAATATTAGATTTTACAATAGAGGTATATTGTGAAATTGTAGAAAAATATGTAGGAATGAACAGCGCCATTATGACACTTTTTTTCTATTCTTTTTAAAAAATGAATATCCAAAATATCCAGCTAATGCAATTAAAAAATACATTAAATAAGAAACTGGTTCTCCACTACCTCCAACAGTAGTAAATAATCTCTCCCACCGAATTTTTCCATTTTCAATACTAAACCAAATTAATACTGGTTTTCCTACTACATGGTCAAAAGGAACATAACCCCAACTTCTTGCATCTAGAGAGTTTTGTCTATTATCACCCATCATCCAATAATAATCCTGCTTAAAAGTATATGTTGAAGCTTTTTTACCATTTATGAAAATATGATCTCCAATTACATCTAGCTGATTATTTTCATATTCTTCTATTATTCTTTTATAGAAAGGCAATGAATTTATATTTAATCCAACAGAAGATCCTTTTTTTGGAATATATATAGGTCCATAGTTGTCGGTATTCCAAGATAAACTTGAAATCTCAGGAAACATATAATTCCCTTTAATTCCTTTAGGTTTTAAAACTTTAATTACACTATCTATCTCTGAATCCTTTCTTAGTTTGACTACTATTTCATCAGTTATATTAGCTTTCCTTATTTTTGTTCTAACCTCTCTTATATCCAATTTGTAATTACTAATTATCCAGTCAGGAATTCCTCCTTCAGAAGTAGTGATTTTAAATTGGTTATCTTTTATTTTTTTAGGGTTGTCTGTTACAAAATTCATCACCTTATCAAATTGATTTTGATTAGTAAAGTTGATGATAAACTTTCTATCAAACTCTTTGTTAGTGTATCTCAATAGTTTTTGTGTAGACAAGCCTTTGCTAGAGTATATTTTGTTATAAAATTGAAGTTTTGCTCTGTCTGGAAGTATGTTTTGTTTTCCATTAATATAAACATACCCATCTCTTACTTCAAGGGTATCACCTGCTATTCCAACACACCTCTTTACATAATTAGTTTTTTTATCTAGCGGTTTAAAATCAGCTCCTTTACTAGGGTCCATCCAATGAACTAAGGTGTCTACAGGCCAATTAAAAACAACAATATCATTTCTTTTTATTTTTTGAAAACCAGGAATCCTTAAATAAGGTAAAAGAGGTTTATTTAAATATGATTTAGTGTTTTTCCCGCTTATTAATGAAGTTGGTAAACTATCATGAAGCATAGGAGTAGCAATTGTTGTCGTTGGAACCCTTGCCCCGTAATGGAATTTACTAACAAAAAGGTAATCTCCGACTAATAATGTTTTCTCAAGTGAAGAGGTAGGTATAGTATATGGCTGCATAACGTAGGTATGCACTAGGGTAGCCGCAATAATAGCAAAGGCAATTGAGTGTACCCATTCTCCTAACCCAGTCCTAGGACTTAAACTTCTATTTGTTCTATGTGTTGAGTTTGAAGCGTAGTTTATGTAGTATAGGTAAAAACCTAAAGTTAACAGTACTAAAATAGTGTCTTTTCTTTTATTAAAACCAAAACTCCTAGCTGTTTCTATCCATACAATGGGAAACATTAATTGGTTTATTATGGGAATAAATAATAAAAACACCCACCATTTAGGTCTTTTTATAATACCCATTAAAACAACAGCATTATAAACAGGAATAGCAGCTTCCCAGGCTTTCCTATTAGCTCTTTGATATAATTTCCAAGTTCCAGCAAAATGAATTACCTGAACTATTAGAAAAAAAACAAACCATTCATTAATAGTCATATTTTTATTTTTTTGTTTAACAATTAGTTACAAATAAAAGAAATAGTTACGGTTTTTAACCTATGTTTAACACATCTTTCATTGTGTAAATACCATTTTTTTTAATTAACCATTCTGCAGCAATTATAGCACCTAAAGCAAATCCTTTTCTGTTGTTCGCAATATGCTTAATTTCAATCGTATCTATTTCAGATCTGTAGGACACTTTGTGTGTTCCTGGGGTATCTAAAATTCTTTTTGCTAAAATGGGTACTGAGTTTATGTCTTCTTTTACAGTGTTTTCTATTAATTCCCAATTGTTTTTAAAGGAGTTTTTTATGATTTCTTCAGCTAGAGAAATAGCTGTTCCACTTGGTGCATCTAATTTTTTTGTGTGATGAATCTCTTCAATATCTAAAGAGTATTCTTTGTGGGTATTCATTATTTTTGCTAGGGTCTTATTTAATTCAAAAAATAGATTAACTCCTACACTAAAATTAGAAGCATAAATAAAACTTCCTTTATTTTCTTTACAAACAGTAAGTGCTTTATCTAAGTCGTCTAGCCATCCTGTAGTTCCTGAAATCACAGGGACATTATTTTTAAAGCAACTAACAATATTATTTAGTGCTGCATTTGGAACGCTAAAATCAATTCCAATATCTGCTTTAGATACATCATATTCTTGATTTTCTTTGATTTTTAGGACTATTTCATGGCCTCTCTCTAAAGCAATTTTCTCAATTTCTTTTCCCATTTTACCATATCCAAAGAGTGCAATTTTCATTTTTTTAATTTATGATTTTCTTTAAAGTTTTTTTTCTTAGAAAGAATACTTAAAGCTGAATCCAACTGATGGTGGCTCTACAGTAATGGGATTTCTTATTATTGTTGGATTTATAGTGATGTCATCACTGGCATCAAATTGTAATAAATGAGCATTCACACTTGCTTCTAAAATTTGAAGTGCATAGCCTAATATAACCACTAGTAGAGATAAATCTCTATTGCCTCTCAGCGTCTTTTGTGCTCTTTCAAGCCCTGTTGATGAGATAAGTTCAGTTCCGTCCTCTAATGTGAATTCATCTTCTAAGCCCCTTTTTCTTAGCTTGTATGCTTCTCTATACCTTTTGTATTCACTATTGTTATTTAGATAAAAATAAGTAGGAATACCAACAGCTGCCCACGCTAAGGGGACTTTCCAATACTTTTTGTTGTAAGCTTGACCTCCTCCTGGAAAAACTGCAGAATAAAATGCAGCTTTTGATGGAGATAAAGGATTATATATGTTTTTAGAAATAACCTTTTTCTCTTTTACAACAATTTTTGTAGTGTCTTTTTGACTAAAACAGTAAATCGGCAACAGAAGGATAATTAATAATATGAAGTTTTTTACAAACACTTATTTTAACAAGTTTTTAATTCTTTCAAAATCTTCTTTAGAATGAAAAGGAATAGAAATTTTCCCTTTTCCTTTCCCATTTATTGTCACATTAACTTTTTGACCCAAATAGGAATTGATGTGTGGTAAACTATTTTTAATATATTTAGGGAGTTGTTTTTTTATTTCATTTGGAATTTTCTTATCAATTTTTAAACTTTTAACTAACTCTTCAGTTTGTCTAACTGATAATTTATCTAAAAGTATTTTTTCATAAATATCTAGCTGTTTTGCAGTACTTTTTATATTAATTAAAGCTCTTCCATGTCCCATAGATATAAACCCATCTCTAATTCCGGTTTGTAAAATAGGATCTAATTTTAATAAACGAAGGTAATTGGTTACTGTCGATCTTTTTTTACCAACCCTTATACTTAACTCTTCTTGAGTTAACTGAATTTCATCAATAAGTCTCTTATAGGATAATGCGACCTCTATGGGATCAAGATTTTTTCGTTGAATATTTTCAACTAATGCCATTTCAAGCATTTCTTGATCATTAGCAGTTCTTATGTAGGCAGGGATACTTTTATTTCCTATTAATTTTGATGCTCTAAAACGACGCTCACCTGAAACTAGCTGAAAAATTTCACCTATTTTTCTAACTGTAATTGGTTGAATAACTCCTAATTCTTTGATTGAGCCGGCTAATTCACGAAGTGACTCCTCGTCAAAATAAGTTCTGGGTTGGTAAGGATTTACCTCAATATCTTCAAGTTCTATTTCAATAATATTTCCAACAACCAAGTTGTTATTCACATTATCCGATGAAGTTTCTTTTAATAACGCAGATAATCCTCTGCCTAGCACCTGTTTTTTAGTGGCTTTTGCCATAATATTGGTTCTTTTTTAAAAGTTCATTAGCCAAATTTAAGTAATTTACAGCACCTTTACTTGTGGCATCATATGCTATGATGCTTTCTCCATAACTAGGTGCTTCTCCTAAACGTGTATTTCTTCGAATAATTGTATCGAAAACCATGGTGCTAAAGTGTTTTTGTACTTCATCTACCACTTGATTAGATAATCTCAAGCGAGAATCAAACATTGTTAACAACAACCCTTCAATATCTAAGTCTTTATTATGAATTTTTTGAACACTCTTAACAGTATTAAGTAACTTACCTAAACCTTCAAGGGCAAAATATTCACATTGTATAGGGATGATTACAGAATCTGCAGCAACCAGAGAATTTAGGGTTATTAAACCCAGAGAAGGTGCGCAATCTATAATAATATAATCATATTCGTTTTTAATTTTTGCAAGAGATTCTTTTAACATGTATTCTCTTCTTTCTTTGTCAACTAACTCTATTTCTATGGCGACTAGATCTATATGGGAAGCAATGATATCTAGATTCGGAGAGGAAGTTTTTAATATGGCATCTTTTGCAGAACAAGTGTGTTCTAAAACTTGATAGCTACCAATTTTATTAGATTCTATATCTATACCTAGCCCAGAGGAAGCATTTGCTTGAGGATCGGCATCTATTAATAAAACTTTTTTTTCCAATACTCCAAGCGATGCAGCTAAATTTATAGATGTAGTTGTTTTACCAACTCCACCTTTCTGATTTGCTATTGCTATAATTTTACCCATTAAAAAATATTAATTTCATCAGTAAATTTACAATTAAATAGTATTTTTAGAAAGAATAGATGTTAACAAAGTTTAATTTAGTTAAACTTATGTATTATAGATGCTTAGGGAATTTTTATTAAAGTTTTTAAACAATTTTTGACGTAAGTTTTTAACTATAATTTATAGAATAGAGCGAACTAAATTATGAGTTTCTTTCAGGAATATTTTTTAATATTTGAAGTAAAAATTTCCAAAATTTTTGAACAGAAGTAATGCTAACTCTTTCATCTGGTGAATGAGCTCCTTTAATAGTTGGACCAAATGAAATCATATCCATTAATGGATAATTTTGGCCAAGAATACCGCATTCTAATCCTGCGTGACAAGCTTCCACTCTAGCTTTTTTACCAAATAAATTTTCATATAAATTGGTTAAAACTTTTAATATTTCTGAATCCACATTTGGTTGCCAACCCGGATATGCCCCAGATAATTCTACTTTAAATTCTCCCAATTCAAAACATGATGTTAATGCATTTGTTAAATCATTTTTTGAAGATTCAGAAGAGGATCTTGTTAAACATGCTACATGAATTTTACCATCTCCAACAACTATTCTTGCAATATTATTAGATGTTTCTACTAAATTTGCAATATGTGGGCTCATTCTGTAAACCCCATTTAATGTGGTGTAAATACATCTTAAAAATACTTTTTGAGTTTTCAAATCCATTATTTTTAATGGAACTTCTGAACTAGTTATATCTATAGTTAGGTTAGGTTCTTTGGTATTAAATTCTTCTTTAATTAAACCAATTAAATCTTTCATTTTTAATAAAAAACGGTCTTTCTCAGTTGCATTTATTATGATAGTTGAAAAACTTTCTCTAGGAATGGCATTTCGTAAACTGCCTCCATCTATAGTAGAAATCCTTAATCCTACAGATTCTGTACCATGGTATAGTAATCGATTCATGATTTTATTGGCATTACCAAATTCTTTATGAATATCCATCCCAGAATGACCCCCTTGTAATCCTCTTATAGCTATTTTAAAAGCTAATGTGTCTATAGGTGTTGTTTCTTCCTGGTAATTTCTATTTGCAGTAACATCAATACCTCCAGCACATCCCATATCTATTTCATCGTCTTCCTCGGTATCTAAATTTAATAAAATTTCACCAGATAAAAGGCCTCCTTTTAGTCCCATAGCACCAGTCATTCCAGTTTCTTCATCAATAGTAAAAAGCGCTTCGATTGTTGGATGCTCTATAGTGACAGATGACAGGATTGCCATGATAGCTGCTACTCCTAATCCATTATCTGCTCCTAGTGTTGTTCCGTCTGCAGTAACCCAATCTCCATCTATGAACATATTTATTCCTTGAGTTTCAAAATTAAAAACTATTTCAGAATTTTTTTGATGGACCATGTCAAGATGGCTTTGCATCACTACGGTTTTTTTATTCTCAAAGCCCTTAGTTGCAGGTTTTTTAATGATAACATTTCCAACTCCATCAACAATAGTTTCTAACATGAGTTTTTTTCCAAAATTTACCATAAACTCAATAATTCGTTCTTCTTTTTTAGAAGGGCGTGGTACAGCATTTAAGTCAGAAAAATGATTCCAAATACTAATAGGTTGTAATTTTCTTATCAAGGATTCCATAGGTGGTGTGAAATAAAATATTTTTGTGTAAATTTAGTTAAAACGTTAGCTGTGTTAAGAAATATCTATAACGATTTCCTCAACATTTTTACGAACTTTTTTTTGATGGATCATAATATCATCATTTGCTCTGTATCCTACAGGTAATACTAACACAGATGATAATTTTTTTTCTTTTAAACCTAATATTTCGTCATATTTTTCTGGGATAAAACCTTCCATCGGACAAGAATCTATTTTTTCATTTGCACAAACAGTTAATAGATTTCCTAATGCTAGATAAGCTTGATTTTTACCCCAAGAAAGTAAATCCTCTTTCGTTTTTCCTGCGATGGTAGTTTTTAGATATTCTCTAAACGAATTAATAATTTCATCTGGTGTATTTCTAATTTCTTTTACTCTTTCAAAATATTTTTCAACATCAGATTCATTTAATTTTGTGTCTATACAAATAATAAGTAGGTGAGAGGCCTGAAGAATTTGTTGTTGATTCCAGCTGTGTTGAACAAGTTCTTTTTGAATATCTTTATTTTTTAGAACAACAAGCTTTATAGGTTGCAAACCATAGGAAGTAGCTGTTAAGTTAAAGGCTTGTTTTAAAATATTAACTTGATATTCACTCAGGGTTTTGTGATGATCAAATTTTTTCACAGCATATCGCCATTTAAGATTATTTATACTATTCATAATGGTTATTTGTTTTTTACAAAAATACAACCCTGTAGTGATTTCATCAATTTCTTATGATTATAAAAATCAATTATTTTATAGATAAATACTTTTTGAAAAGTTAGTATTCTTGCTATTTATTGGGATTCAATATATTTTTAATTCTTGCCAAACAATCATTGTAATGATATCTTGTTATTAAATCTATATTTTTATTATTTATGGTGGTTAGTTGATCTTTTAAAACAATTAAATCTCCTCTGATTATTGAAAATAAATCAGAATTTTTAATCTCCTTGGTTTTCATTAATAGGGACATTTTTTCAATGAAAGACTTTTGAATATTTCTTCTGTAAATTGTGACATTATCACTTGTTTTTATTTCTGAAAAAATCCCATTCCTTAAATCTCTAAACATGTCTATAGTTCTGTAGAGACTTACTTGAGTAACTTCCGCATCCATTATTCTTTGTAATCTTTGAGTATTTAACAGACTGAAAAGTTGTCTATTCTGTAGCTTCAAAATACTTTCTGAATGACCTGATGGATTAATATTTTTAATGATTTCGTTTGGCATTAACCATTTTATATTGTCAAAAACATTACTTTGCAGCCACTTCATAGCATCTTTCTGTGACGATTTTGAAGAATTTGTATAGATGTAACCTTCTTGATCTGGTTTTTTATTATTTTCAGTAACACCTCCAATTATACCAGTAACATGACCAGAATATCTACTAAAAACACTTAGTAATTCTTGGTGAAGTTCTGATAAATCATCATAATTATTAGTTTGGTTAGAGGTCCAATTTTGAAGGTTTTTTGCAACAATTTTCAAGTTCTTAACCCCATAGGTACTTGCTTTTACTTGATTATTTCCTATACCCTCTGTTTGAGACTCTGGATCAAAACCTCCTCTTCTTTGAATTCCAAATTTATAAATAGGATCGTTTCCTTTATCAGAAATCCATTTGTCTAAAGTTTTAGTTTCATCTGTGGGTTTTTTTATATTTGGAAGCACTCGATACCCCCAATTGATCGAATAATGATCATAGGGGCCTAATTGACGTATAAATCGTATATTTTTATCACCCGGTTGCGCTACATAATTATATCGAGCATAATCCATGATAGTAGCAGCTATTCCGTTTTTTTGAGTAAACTCACCAGATCGTAAAGAATCTACAGGATATGCATAACTAGCTGCCATGTTGTGGGGTAGACCCAGTGCATGCCCTATCTCATGCGAAATTACCATACGCATCATTTCTCCAATTTCTTCTTGAGGTGTATCTAGAGTTCTTGCTAGAGGGTTTGCGGCACCTGTTTCAAGTAAATACCTGTTTCTATAGGAACGAAGATGATTATGGTACCATACTATATCACTTTCAATTATTTCTCCAGACCTTGGATCAGATACGCTTGGGCCAACAGCATTCCTTGTTGTACTTGCTACATACCTAATTGAGGAATACCGAATATCTTCCATGCTAAACTCTGGATCTTCTTCCTTAGTTGGTGGATATTTAGCCATGATTGCATTTTTAAACCCTGCAGTTTCAAAAACTTTTTGCCAATCATCTACTCCTTGTTTAATATACTTCCTCAGTTTTTTTGGTGTAGCAGGATCTAAATAATAGACAATGGGTTTTAACGGTTCTACCAATTCCCCTCTATTATAAGCCACTAAATCCTTAGGTTCTAATCTCCATCTTCGGATGTAACTTTTAGCATCTGCTTTTAAAGCCTCTGAATTATAGTCTATGTTATTAACTGTAAAATAACCTACTCGTTTATCAAATAATCTCGGCATCATAGGTTCTTTAGGAAGCATAATCATAGATTGATTAACTCTCACTGAGATAGTATTGGTACTCCTATTGCTAGGAGGAGCATCCGCATCAAAGGTGAAATCTTGAACAACTTCTATATTTTTTGGATAACTCTTAATTGAATTAATAAAACTCCTAGATACATCTAATCTTTTTACTTTGTACCTCTTTCTAAGAGACGTTGGAAGACCGCTAATAGCCTTTACATCAGAAGATAAAAATTTGGTAACGTCTATTAAAGTTGCTGTTGAATCTGAGTTTTTAATTGTAGCATCAAAAGCATAAATAATAGGTTCTAAATTGTTAGATTTTACAGATTTATAGATGGGTAAACTATCTTCAGCAATTGCTTCATAGGACTTTACCTTTAAAAGAATTTTATTTTTAAATTTCTCCCAAACAACTACTTGTGTGTTAATTTTTGTTCCAGCATTTACATAACCACCTCCTAATCCAGCCGGAATACCTTTTAAACGTGTAACAAGAAGAAATTCTTTATTTAAAAGCTTATCGGGTATTTCATAATAAAATTTATCTTTTGTTTCATGAACAGAAAATAGTCCTTTATCAGTTTTGGTGTTTTTATTTACAAATTTTGAATATGTAGGAACCTTTGTTATATTTTTTTTTATAACTGGTGTGATTTTTTTTTCAACTTTTTTTCTCTTTTTACTTCTTCCGCTTTGGGCAGAACTATTGAGAGGAATTGAAATGCATATAATTATTACTAGTGAAAATAAATTTTTCATGCGAATAAAAGTTTGAATTTAATACCACTAAGATATTAAATATCTGATAATGAATTTAGGTAGAAACTATTATAGTGTAATTAAATAATTTTTTATGAAGTATTAATACAAGCTCTTGAATTTATTAGGATAAGCTTCATGCATCATTTCATAAATTTTTTCAAAAATATCCTCAGCTGAAGGTTTTGAAAAATAATCTCCATCTGACCCGTAAGCAGGCCTATGGGCTTTTGCAGTTAATGTTGCTGGTTTACTGTCAAGGTATTGGTAACCGTCCTGTTCTTCAATAATTTGTTGCAGCAAATAGGCAGAGGCTCCTCCCGGAACATCTTCGTCTACAATTAACAATCTATTTGTCTTTGCCAGAGATTTTAGAGTATCATGATTGATGTCAAACGGTAATAAACTTTGAGCATCTATAATTTCAATGTCTATTCCTGTTTGCATTAATTCATTAGCTACTTCTTGAACTATTCTTAACGTTGAACCATAAGAAACTACTGTAATGTCTTTTCCTTGTCTAATGTTTTCAACTACTCCAATAGGAGTTGTAAATTCTCCAAAATTTGAAGGTAATTCTTCTTTAAGTCGATAACCATTTAAACATTCTATAACCAATGCAGGGTCATCTCCTTGAAGAAGAGTATTGTAAAATCCTGCAGCTTTTGTCATATTCCTTGGAACTAGTACATGAATACCTCTAATGTTATTTATGATGCCACCCATTGGTGATCCAGAATGCCAAATACCCTCTAAACGATGCCCTCTAGTTCTAATAATTAGGGGAGCTTTTTGTTTACCAAATGTTCTGTATCTAAGGGTAGCTAAATCATCACTCATTATTTGAAGGCCATATAGCAAATAGTCTAAATATTGGATTTCAGCAATAGGGCGTAACCCTCTCATAGCTAATCCAATACCCTGTCCAATAATTGTGGCTTCTCTAATACCAGTATCAGAAACTCGTTGTGTACCATATTTTTGTTGGAGTCCTTCTAATCCTTGATTTACATCACCAATTCTTCCTACATCTTCACCAAATATTAATACTTCTGGATGATTATTTAAGATAGCATCAAAATTTTCTCTCATGATAATTCTACCATCAACAATCTTTTTTTCAGAACCATAGTTAACTAATTTTTCAGAAATATTTGCTGATGCTTTTGTGGTTTCGCTAGTTAGATGAGATGAATATTTGTAAGAGGCTTTTGATGTTGATTCTTTTATGAAATTTTGAAGTTCAATTTTTTCAGAAAAATTTTCATCTTTTATGAACCGAAGTGCTTTTCTTGATGCCGTCAAGATATCTTTTCTAATGGGTTCTATGATACACTCTAAATCATTTTTTATTTTAGTAATAAAAGCTCCATTATTACTCTTTATTGCTATTTTTTCCAATATAATAACAGCAGTTGAAACCTCTTGTTTTATCTCATTTATAAAAGCATTCCATGCGGTTCTTTTAGCCGCAGCTACCTCTTTTTTTACATCTTTTTCAAGTGAGATTAATTCTTGAATGTTATCTACAAATTTCAGGACATTCCCATTTGCATCCTCTAATTCGAAATTTAAGATCCATTCACGCATTTTTTCAATGCAATCAAATTCCTTCTCCCATTTTAATCGTTCAATATTTTTATATCTTTCATGAGACCCGGAGGTAGAATGACCCTGTGGTTGTGTTAACTCTTTAACATGAATTAATACAGGAGTATGATTTTCTCTAGCGATGATTGATGCTTTGGCATATACATCAATTAATTGAACATAGTCCCATCCATTGACTACAAAAATTTCGTAACCATTAGTACCTTCTTCCCTCTGAAAACCTTTAAGAATTTCAGAAATACTTTCTTTGGTTGTTTGATGTTTGGCATGAACTGAAATTCCATATTCGTCATCCCATACACTCATTACCATAGGAACTTCTAATACACCAGCTGCATTTATACTCTCAAAAAAAATCCCCTCACTAGTGCTGGCATTTCCAATGGTTCCCCAAGCTACTTCATTTCCATTAACTGAAAAGTTTGACTGCTTGTTGAGGGCTTTAATATTTCTGTATGCTTTTGATGCTTGAGCCAATCCAACTAGTCTAGGCATTTGTGAAGCTGTTGGAGAAATATCAGAACTTGAATTTTTCTGTAAAGTTAGATTTTTCCAATCTCCATTATCGTCTATGCTGTGAGTAGAAAAATGACCACCCATTTGTCGTCCAGCAGACATAGGCTCTATGTGTATGTCTGTGTGTGCGTATAAACCAGCAAAAAATTGTTGAGGACTTAATTCCCCTATAGACATCATAAATGTTTGATCTCTATAGTATCCCGATCGAAAATCACCGTTTTTAAAGGCTTTAGCCATTGCCAATTGAGGTATTTCTTTTCCATCACCAAAAATACCAAACTTAGCTTTCCCTGTTAAAACTTCTCTTCTACCTAACAAGCTACACTCTCTACTAATTCTAGCAATTTTATAGTCATTTAAGATTTCACTTTTAAAATCATTAAATGAGATATCAGAAGTCTTACTTTTAGTAGCTAATTTCGGCATATATCAAAAAATATTAAGATTTTGCAAAGATAGCTTTTATAGATGAAAATTAATAATTTATCTATTAGAGCTGATATCTATTAAAATATTGAATAGAAATTTTTATCATTTCCTATAAAAAGCCTCTTCTAAAGAAATTGAAAATAGCTTTTGGCTTAACTACTAATACAAATCTAATGTTTTTAGAATACTTATTTTCATTTACTTCCCAACCGTTATTTGAATAGATTGGAAGATATAATTCTAAAATATTATGAATAAAGTTTAATCTCAATCCATTTTCATATGCAAAAAAGACATTACTTCCTCTATTTTTCAGAAATGCAACGTCATTATATATCTCAAGCCATCGCCAGATTCCAATACTAGAATTAAAGGAGACTAAAAATTGGTTGGCAAAACTTTGATCTAATACCGATTTAAAACCTCCTTCAGCCATAATAAACTGTTGACTAAGAAATCCAGTACTTTCTGATCGTCCTATGTAACTCAATTCAAATAAATAATCATTTGCTCTGTTTAATCCAAAACTAAAGAAATCTGAATTTGTATTGTTTTTTATAAATGAACCTGCATAGAATCTGAAATCTAGTTGTGTGTTTTTTGCTGTTAATTTTCTGTATCGAAATTCCCCAGAAACTTTTGAAAAATTATTTGCTATTTCTGTACCAAATGAATATTTAATTCCTTCGATAATATCAGGCTTGTTGTTATAGTATTTTAGCTTAAATACACTATATTTATCAGAGTCTGTCTGAAAGTCATTTGTTGCTAATTCTCTATTTATGTTTAATAATCTTGCAGATAAATAACTGCCTCCAACGTCTCTTAAGTTTTTTCTTCTAAATTGAATGGTAATATTTTGATTAAATGTATTATAGGATAGATCCTCAGCATAGTGTAAATTGCTACCAGATAAAGAATAATAAATTCTATTTATTGTTGAATTCTCAAAATATTGAGTATATCGAGTATTAAATGTTCCGTTTAAAGCATTACTTTTTGTTCCGTACTGTGGTGTGATAGAGAATTGAAAATTTCTCAATAAAATGGGTCTATTATGAATTCTTAACCCTAACAAGGCTCCATCATAAAAATTATATTTTATGTTGGGCTGTAAATACAACTGGTTGTAATAAGGATCGTTGATATCCTTAAATAGTTTGAGTTGTATTGGTTTGTTTAGAATGTTTTTTCCTACTTTTCTCCAATTATCCATAGAATTAAACTCTGGATAGGAGTTTTCAAAATTTAAAGAAACTCTATTGAAATTATTTTTCGGAATTGCAATAGTTTTAATACTATCAATATTTGTTAGCCATTTTTTGAATTTAACCTTCTTGTTCTTTAACCCATATAAAGCAACAGGTGCAGTAATGTTTCTTTTGTTTTTTATGGTTACATAAACAGAATCACCCTTGGTAACAGCTTTTTTTATGGTATAATCTATTTTTTTATTAGTTTTTAAATAGTCTTCAAAAAACCAACTAAGATCTTTAATGGTTTTGGAGGAAACTATTTTTTTAAAGTCATCACTTTTTGCATATTTAAGTTTGTTTTTGAGGTAAAATTCTTGAAAAGAGGCACTAATTATAGTATCACCTATGTAATCAGCAAGATACCTTAAACCCAAACCTGCTTTATATTTACCTACGATCTTACGATTAAAATTCGATAAAGAATCTGCTCTTGTATTTAGTGCTTGATCTAAAAATTGACGAGCAGTATATTGATATATTAAAGGATACTTGTCATTGAAATTTAATTTTGAAAAATTGAAATTTTTTAAACCCCAAATTTTTGAAATATTTCCAGTTAGTTTAATCTCAGGATAATATTCAGAGACGTAATTCATCATTAAATAAGTCTGTAAGCCATCTGTAAGCCAATAATCTTCTCGTTTGTCTAAAAGCAAGGTATTATCTATGTATTTTTTAGACATAGCTTTTAACATAGTTAGATCCCATTCAAAAACATCAGGAAAAGGTCTAATAAACTTTGGTAATTGATTTAATCCATAAATTGGATTTTTTGCTTGACTAGCTTTATCAATAAATAATTTTTTATGAGGATAAGTTCCTAAAAAACGCTGAATAAACTCTAATTGTCTATTTAAAATATCTGCACTTAGTTTATTGTCAATATCGGTATTATTAAGATCAGTTTTAATTTCAAATTCATTTATTTTGTAAGATTTAAATTTATCTTCCAAATCAATATTCATGTGAACTTCTGTCATTTGTTTACCACTTAGCAAAAATTCGTTCAATTTTCCTATCGGAGTTTTCTGTTTATTTAAGTTTGTGTTTAGATAGTAATATTTTGGAAGTCTAATTTTTATATTGAAATCAGAACTATTCGTTAATAAATCATCCATATTTAGGTTACTCATTGTTTTCCAATTATTATCAAAAACAGCGGGTACTAAATACCAATATCTCAAATGATATCCTGATTTTGTTTTTCCATAGCTGGTAAATTTGGAATTTGGAATTTTAACATCATAAGTGATTTTTATTTTGGTTGAATTTTTAGGTTTTAAAGGAGTGTTTAAAACTATTTTTATGATGTCAATTTTATTGTCCTCTTTTTCAAGGAATTTTACTTCTTCAAAATCGACTGTTAAATTATTAATAATTGAAAAGCCTCTGTCTTTTTGCTTTGCAAAAAACAACGACTTGTCATAGTCTTCGATAAGTCTATTAGCAAGTGGAGATTTATTATTCTTATACCCATTTACCCAGTTGTGAAGAATTATATAATTAAGAGTTGAGTCTGAAGTATTGTGATAAATAATACTTTGATTTATTCGTAATATATCTTTTTGATCATCTAATTGAGCTTCAATAGTGATTTTGTGCTCTTGTCCATTCATGTAGGTATATGAGCATAAAATAATCCACAATATATAGGTGTATTTTTTCAATTAAATCTTAATAAATTTTAATGGTTTTTTCAATTTTTGATGTATAAGATAGTAAATACCTTTTGAAATATGTTTTACATCTATACTTATACTATTATCACTTGTGTTTTTAATAAATTTCACTTTAACAAGTTGCCCAGTAATTGTATATATTTTAAAGTTATCTATACTCTCTTTTGATCTAATTTCTAGATAGCCTTCTGTTACGTTAGATCCAACAAAGTTAATTTCATCAACTAGCGTAGTTTGCAATGTGTTTTCTAGTGTTTCTATTTCCATTACTACAGGTAAATGATCACTAAACTCAATCAAAGCATTTCTAAGGGTTTGTGAGAATACACCTGAACAATTTTCATTACTTATGAAAGAATTATAACAGTTCCCATTGTTTCCTATAACTCGATAACTATCTTCAACATAATAAAAATTAGAACTTGTATTAAAATTTTTAGACATCATAATAAAATCAAATCGATCATCTAATCCCCCAGTAGAACCGCTATCATCAATAAACCCATTGTTTGAGGTTCTTGTAGATTGAGAATGAATGTCTGCAAAAGTACTATTGTTCCAAAAATAAGTTGAATTATAATTTTCATAATAGTCAACATTATCGTCAGGGAAATTTGGTGCTGGTCTATCTATGGGGTCTAACATAACTATTGGGTTTCTATCGTCAATTAAATGTTGATACCCCTCTTCATTGCTTGTATAAAAATTGAAATCTCCGGCAAATAATACATGGCTATCATTTTCAATATTATTAGTAAAACTAACAAAACTCTGAATAGAATTTAATCTTCTCTGACGATTATTATAGCCTGTAGAGGCCTTTAAGTGAGTCACAAATACCTGTAATATAATAGGATTAGTATCGGAATTTTCTGTGTTGATTTTAAAAGTATACTGATTAATATCTCTAGTGTCTGCTGTAATAACTCTAGTGTCCTCCAAAATTAATTTTTTAGTATTGAAATAGACCATCTGCTGGAGACTATAATTACCAGATTGATTTTCTTCAAAAGGTGCTTTTTCAAAATCTTCATTAAATGGAATAATTGCGTTCTCAAAAAGGTAATCAGACCCAATTTCATCAACTACCTCACAAACCATCAATAAATCTGGGTTTACTTCGTTTAGTATTGTGGATAAAAAAGGTGTTTTATTTTGGCTTACCTCAGAATCTGAATAATTTAATATATTGTACATCATTGCCTTGATGCGAGTTTGTCCATAGTTTACATTAACAAACAAGATAAGAAGTAAGAATATTGTAGTTTCCTTAGAGATATTATATTTCATCGAATTCTCTAGAAGTTCGGTTTTAAACTATATTTTCCGTAGAATTTATTTAAATGCTCAATAGCCTCATCTGCAGTATCTACCACTCTAAACAATTTAAGGTCTGTTTCGCTTATATTTCCTTGCTCAAGTAAGGTGTTTTTAATCCAGTCTAACAGTCCACTCCAAAATGAAGAACCTACCAAAACAATTGGAAATCTTCCAATTTTTTTTGTCTGTATTAGGGTAATGGCTTCAAACAATTCATCCAGGGTTCCAAATCCACCTGGCATAACTATGAAACCTTGAGAATATTTAACAAACATTACTTTTCTTACAAAAAAGTAATCAAACTCTAAATTCTTATCTTTATCTATCCACGGATTGTCATGTTGTTCAAATGGTAATTCAATATTCAAACCAACAGAAGTTCCTTTTCCTCTATGAGCTCCTTTATTACCAGCTTCCATAATACCAGGACCACCACCAGTGATAACACCATATCCGTTCTGAGTCAATTTAAAAGCAACTTCTTCAGAAAGCTCATAGTATTCTTCTCCGGGTTTTGTTCTTGCAGAACCAAAGATAGATACGCAAGGGCCAATTTTGCTTAATTTTTCATAGCCCTCTACAAACTCTGCCATAATTTTAAAGATGGCCCAAGAGTCATTGGTTTTTATTTCATTCCAAGTTTTTTGTTGTAATTTTTCGCGTATTTTTCTATCGTCATTTGTCATATCTGTTCTGTTTGGTGAATACAAAGTTAACTTAATTCATCAATCAAAAATTGAGCCGTATAACTTTTTTTGTTTTTAATAATTTGTTCAGGGGTGCCTTTACATAATATTTCCCCACCTTTTTTACCACCTTCCATTCCAATATCTATGATATAATCAGCTAATTTAATCACATCCATGTTATGCTCTATAATTAACACCGTATTGCCTTTATCGGCCAGGGTATTAAGCACTCCCATTAAAACTCTAATATCCTCAAAATGAAGTCCTGTAGTGGGTTCATCCAAAATATAAAAGGTATTTCCAGTATCACGTTTAGACAATTCTGAGGCTAATTTGATACGTTGTGCCTCACCTCCAGATAGTGTAGTAGATCGTTGACCTAGAGTTATGTAGCCTAGTCCAACATCTTTAATAGTTTTTAATTTTCCATGTATTTTAGGGATAAGTTTGAAGAATTCTACAGCATGATTAATTGTCATTTCCAACACATCGGAAATTGATTTTCCTTTATATCTAATCTCAAGAGTTTCTCTATTAAAACGTTTCCCTTGGCAAGTTTCACATTCTACGTGAACATCAGGCAGAAAATTCATTTCAATAATTCTAACACCACCTCCTTGACAAGTTTCACAGCGTCCACCTTTCACATTAAAAGAAAAACGCCCTGGTTTATAGCCTCGTATAGCTGCTTCTGGAGTTTTAGCAAACAAACTTCTAATTTCACTAAAAACACCAGTGTAAGTAGCGGGGTTCGAACGAGTAGTTCTTCCAATAGGAGATTGATCAATGTCAATGACTTTATCTACATGTTCTAAACCAGATATTTTTTTATAAGGCATCGGTTCCTTTACACCTCTGTATATGTGCTTATTTAGAATAGGATAAAGTGTTTCATTAATTAAAGTTGATTTTCCACTTCCTGAAACACCTGTTACACAAATCATTTTTCCCAATGGGAATTCTGCAGAAACATTTTTTAAATTGTTTCCGGTGGCACCAGTAATTTTAATAGTCTTACCATTTCCTTTTCTTCTATTCTTTGGGACCTCAATCTGTCTTCTACCAGCCAAATAATCTGCCGTTAAAGTAATGTGGTTTTTTATTTCTTGAAAGGTTCCTTTACTTACAACCTCACCGCCATGAACACCAGCACCTGGACCAATATCAAAAACAAAATCTGCGTTTTCTATCATGTCTTTATCGTGCTCAACAACCAAAACAGAATTTCCAATATCTCTTAGTTTAACCAAAGAATCTATGAGTTTCTGATTGTCTCTTTGGTGAAGACCTATGCTAGGTTCATCTAAAATATATAAAACACCTACCAGTTGAGATCCAATTTGTGTAGCCAAACGAATACGTTGTGCTTCCCCACCAGAGAGTGATTTTGAAGTTCTGTCTAGAGTTAAATAATCTAATCCAACATCCAATAAGAATTGAATTCTAGTTTTAATTTCTTTTAAAATTTCAACAGCAATAATTAGTTGTCTTTCCGATAATTTAGCCTCTAAATTTTCAAACCATTCAGCCAATTCATTAATGTCTAATTTTGCAAGATCACTGATGCTTTTATGATCTATTTTAAAGTGTAAACTTTCTTTTTTTAATCTATTTCCGTTACAAGAACTACAAACTACTTCATCCATAAACCCTTTAGCCCATCGTTTAATAGACCTACTTTCACTTGATTTATATTGGTTTTCTATAAAAGAAGTAATTCCTTCAAAATCTATTTCATATTTACGGGTTACCCCCATAGTTTTAGAAGCAATAGAAAATTTCTCATTACCTCCGTAAAGAATAATATTCAATGCTTCTTCTGGAATAGATTTTATAGAGTCACTGAGTTTAAAATGATACCTATCAGCAATTAAATGTAGCTGTTTAAAAATCCAGCTATTTTTTTCTTCTCCTAAAGGAATAATTCCACCACTTTTTATGGAAATTGAATTATCTGGAATTACTTTATTAAAATTTATTTCATTGGTAATTCCTAGTCCGTTACATTTCGAACAAGCTCCCTTTGGAGAATTAAACGAAAAAGTGTTTGGTTCTGGATTTGGATAGGCAATTCCTGAAGAAGGGCACATGAGTTCTCGACTAAAATAACGAGGATTTTCATCATCTACATCAATCACCATTAAAATATTATTTCCTGTATAAAGGGCAGTTTTAATAGTCTCCTCTAAACGTTTTTCTGAGGAATTGCTCACAATTAATCTATCAATGACAACCTCAATATCATGCGTTTTATATCTGTCTAAACGCATGCCTTTTTCAATTTCCTTGATTACTCCATCTACTCTGACCTTTAAAAAACCTTGTTTAGAAATTTGTTCAAATAGTTCTCTGTAGTGTCCTTTTCTTGATTTTATAATAGGGGAGAGTATAGCTATTCTTTTTTGAGGAAAATCCTCTAAAATTAATTTTCTTATTTGCTCATCACTATAGCTCACCATTTTTTCTCCTGTATTGAAAGAGTAGGCATCTGCAGCTCTAGAAAACAACAATCTCAAAAAATCATAAATTTCTGTTATGGTTCCCACGGTAGATCGTGGGCTTTTGTTTGTAGTTTTTTGTTCAATTGAAATTACAGGAGACAATCCATCTATTTTATCAACATCTGGACGTTCTAAACCTCCTAAAAATTGTCTAGCATAAGCTGAAAACGTTTCTATATATCTTCGTTGGCCTTCTGCATAAATTGTATCAAAAGCTAAAGAAGATTTACCACTTCCACTTAAACCAGTAATAACTACAAGTTTTTCTCTTGGTATTTTAACATTTATGTCTTTTAAATTATGGGCTCTAGCTCCATAAACTTCAATATATTCTTGCTCTTTCAATATTGATAAAATTAAGAAACTTACAAAGTTACAGAAACCAAATTGTTTTTTAGGGTAAACTTGTTAGTAAACTCTTAAAGTTTCATCTATTCCTTTTTTATTTCCAGGAACTAAAAAAGTATCTTGCATAAAATTTATAATATGATTTTTGTTAACTCAGTTCGGCATTATTTTGAAAGACATGGTTATCATGTTTCTTCTCGTTTAGCCGATCGTCTTGGTATGAGAGCTCAGAATGTTAGATTGTTTTTCATTTATATTTCATTTGTAACTGTAGGCTTGTCTTTTGGATTTTATTTGACAATGGCTTTTCTACTTAAACTTAAAGATATGATTTATACAAAGAGAAATTCTGTTTTTGATTTATAGAATACTCATCATTAACAATTAATTGTTAGGAGATTTTACATGACAAACAAAAAAATCACTATTTCTAAATAAAAATGAAGACTATTTTTAAATCTAAATTTCAGAAAGCTTTATTTCTGTTAGCCTTTGTTTTAACAACTGGAATTTTTGGGTATATGATGTTATCTGAGTATTCGTTCGTAGATGCGCTTTACATGACAGTAATTACAGTATCTACGATAGGGTTTGGTGAAGTAGCGCCTCTAAATGACCAAGAAAAATTATTTACTATATTTTTGATTACTATTAGTATTATTAGTTTTGTGTATGTAGTCTCAGCTTTTACAGAATACATCATAAGCGGTCAATTATTTCAACAATTAAAATTGAAAAAAGTGCAAAAAAACATCGAAAAATTAAACGGACATACTATAATTTGTGGCTTTGGTAGAAATGGAAAACAATCCATGATAAAGTTACAGAATTATAAAAAGCAATTTGTAATTATAGATAAAGTGGATGAGATAATTAACACTATAGATCTTGAAGGTTTTTTAAATGTTCATGGTGATGCTACAACTGATGAGGTGTTGATGAAAGCAGGAATAGAAAGGGCGGCAAATTTAATTACAGCATTACCATCTGATGCAGACAATCTTTTTGTGGTGTTGTCTGCTAGACAATTAAATTCAAATTGCACAATTATAAGTAGAGCCTCAAATGAAAGCTCTTACAGTAAATTAAAAATTGCAGGAGCTAATAATGTGATTATGCCCGATAAGTTGGGAGGAGATCACATGGCTTCTTTAGTTGTAACTCCAGACGTAATTGAGTTTGTTGGAAGGTTAACCATTGAGGGAGAAACGACTGCTAATTTGGAGGAGATTTCAGTAAATGATTTGCCAAAAGAATATTTAGACAAAACAATTTTAGATTTAGATTTAAGAAGAAAAACAGGGTGTACAGTTATTGGTTTTAAAGCACCAGATAATAGTTACCTTATAAATCCCGAAGCTTCTATAATATTACAAAAAGATTCGCATCTAATTGTTTTAGGAAGGCCAGAGCAGATCTCTAAGTTAAGAGCTCTCTTTTAGTTTTTTGTTAATTAATTTTCACAAAGTCTAGTTAGTAAATGAAAAAAATTTTAATTACTGGAAGTAATGGATTACTTGGTCAAACCCTAGTAAATCTCTTTATGAAAGCACCTGAAAATTATTCTGTATTTGGATTATCAAAAGGTGATAATAGAATGAACAGGAACGATTTCGTTTACTATGATGTAGATATTACTGACTATAACCAACTGAAACAATGTGTTTCTTTTATTCAACCTTCTTTTATCATAAATACTGCAGCGATGACTAATGTAGATACTTGTGAGGATAAGCCTAATGAATGTAATGATTTAAATATAGAAGCTGTAAAGTATCTAACTCAAATTTGCGCCAAATTAAATATTCATTTTATTCAAATTTCAACAGATTTTATTTTTGATGGAATTAAAGGTATTTACAAAGAAACAGACCTGCCAAATCCATTAAGTTTATATGGGCATTCAAAATTAAAGGCCGAAAATATTGTTAAAAGTTCTGGAATAAATTTCTCTATTTTAAGAACCATTCTAGTGTATGGAAAAGGTGTTAATCTTAAAAGGAATAATATTGTTCTTTGGGTAAAAGATATGCTTGAAAACAATAAAGAAATCTCCATTGTTGATGACCAACATAGAATGCCAACCTATGTAGAAGATTTAGCACTAGTTTGCAAATTAAGTATTGATAAAAATATTAGAGGAATATATCATGTTTCCAGTAATGAGTTATTAAGTATTTTTGAAATTGCAAATCAAATAGCTACTGTATTTGGATTAGATAAAAAACTAATTAAACCCATCTCCACTAAAACTTTAAATCAAAAAGCTGTTAGACCTTTAAAAACTGGTTTTGATTTATCTAAAACTACCAGAGATTTAGAGTTTCATTCTACTTCATTTTTAGAGGGTTTAAAAAGATTTAAACAAACTTTGACATAAAAAAAATTTTAATCATTAAAAGTTGTTTGGGGTTCATTTTTTTATGATATTGCAAATCACTTAAATTTAAATACACACAAACTCATGAAGAAAATACTTCTGTCGTTACTATTATTATTTATTCCTTTGGTAACATTTGCACAAGAGAAAGGATTAGATCAACAAATTGATGAAGCTTTTAAGCCAATATCAGATTTCTTTAGTCAAGTAATTTTCTTTACTATACCATTAGCGGGGATGGATGTTCCTTTTGTCTTACTCTTGTTAGTAGGAAGTGCATTGTTTTTTACAATATATTTTAAATTTCCAAATGTTTTTCATTTTAAAACAGCGATCAACGTTGTTCGAGGAAAATATGATGATTTAGATCATATTTCGGTTAACCCCGAGTTAGCAATTGATGGAGATATTGCAGATACTATTAAAGATGAAAGTGAAGAAGGTGAGGTTACTCACTTTCAGGCATTAGCTACTGCAGTCTCAGGTACTGTTGGTAACGGTAATATAGCTGGTGTTGCTTTAGCAATTGCACTTGGAGGTCCAGGAGCTACTTTTTGGATGATAGTATGTGGTTTTTTAGGGATGTCTACAAAATTTGTTGAATGTACCTTAGGGGTTCAGTATAGAGATGTTGGAGATGATGGAACTGTGTACGGTGGACCTATGTATTACATTAGTAAAGGATTGAAAGAAAGAGGTTTTAATTTACTGGGAAAAATAGCAGCTATTATTTTTGCAATTTTTTGTATTGGTGGATCTTTTGGCGGGGGAAATGCAGCTCAATCGAACCAAGCCACTGTAGTATTGAAAGAGCTTATGGGTCTTGAGAGCACGGGTGCAGGTTTTTGGATTGGAGTAATCATGGCAATCATTGTAGGTGTCATTATCATTGGAGGAATAAAGAGGATTGCTCAAGTAACTGAAAAGGTTGTGCCATTTATGGCAGTCCTTTATTTATTAGCTTGCTTATATATTTTAGGAGCTAACTTTTCTTTAGTTGATGATGCATTTTCTTTAATCTTTAGAGAGGCATTTAATCCGACAGCAATTGGTGTTGGTGGAATTATAGGTGTTTTACTAGTTGGATTTAAAAGAGCGGCATTTTCAAATGAGGCAGGTGCAGGTTCAGCCTCTATTGCACATTCCGCAGTAAAAACAAAATATTCTGCATCTGAAGGATTGGTAGCATTATTGGAGCCATTTATTGATACAGTTGTGATATGTACGATGACGGCATTGGTTATTATTATTTTTAATTTTGGTGGAGATGCCTCAGGAGCAACAGTTTTTCAATATGGAGGAGACGGTTCAGGTGCTGTAATGATTGACGGGGTAGCTTATGAAGGTGCTGGAATTACTTCGAAAGCCTTTGCACAATATATCCCTTATTCCAATGTATTCTTAACTATTGCTGTAGTTTTATTTGCTGTCTCTACTATGATTTCTTGGTCTTATTATGGACTGCAATCCTGGAAGTTTTTATTCGGTAGAGGAAAGGCAGCAGATATGGCATACAAGTTGTTGTTTTTATTGTTTGTTATTATTGGAGCCTCAGCAAGTATGAATTCAATTTGGGCATTCTCTGATGCAATGATTTTTGCGATGGTTTTTCCTAATATGGTTGGATTGTATTTCCTATTCCCTGTAGTTAAAAAACAATTAAAAAGATATACTGATGCTATAAAAGAAAGTAATGCATAATCCTTAAATAAGTTTAGGGTTATTATCGGCTAGCTAAGAAAAATAAAAATGAAAAAAATGAAATCCCATTTTTGGTACACTAAAAACCAACGAAATGGGATTTTATTTTTGATAGCTAGTATCATTGGATTTCAAATATTTTTTTATTTCATCAATTTTGAAGAAAGTGTTTTAATTGCTGTAGATCAGTCGAAAATAGAATCCTATCAAATCCAACTTGATAGTTTAAGAAAAATTTCAAAGGATAAGGGATTTAAATTATATCCGTTCAATCCTAATTATATTTCAGATTACAAAGGGTATCAATTAGGAATGAAAACAAAAGAAATCGATCGTTTGTTGGCTCACAGGAAAAATAGCTTATTTGTAAATTCAGCTAAAGAATTTCAAATGATTACTAAAGTTTCAGATAGTTTACTTAAAAAGATAGCTCCTCATTTTAAATTTCCAGACTGGGTTAAAAAAAAGAATCAACAAAATAAAAAGAAAAGAATTTTCAATAGTCAACCTAAAGTAAATCGTATAGATATATCTTCAACTAACATCAATGAAGCTACTCTCAAAGATTTACTTTCTGTTAATGGAGTTAATGAATATCTCGCGAACAGAATTATTAAGTATCGTTCTAAATTACAAGGATTTTCTTTGCCGGAACAACTTTTTGAGGTTTGGGATTTGGATAAAGAAATAGGAATAAAAATTTTAGAGACATTTTCAATTATTCATAAGCCAATAATTGTAAAAACTAATATCAATACAGCATCATTTAAAGAAATCTTATCTAATCCATATATAGATTACAATTTGTGTTTAAAAATATTTGATTACAAAGATGAGGTCGCAGAACTACAATCTATTTCTGAAATCAAAAATATTGAAGGTTTTCCACTTGAAAAATACACTAGAATAGTCTTATATTTACATGCAGAATAAGATTTAGAAAATAAAATATTGTATGTCGCACATGTATTTTACTGAAGAACATCAAGTTTTCAGAGAAAGTTTCAAAAATTTTTTACAAAAAGAAGTTGTTCCTCACATTGAAAAATGGGAAATGACCGGTCATATAGACCGATTCATTTGGAAAAAATTTGGAGATATGGGATATTTTGGATTGAGTTACCCCGAAGAATACGGTGGTTTAAATTTAGATATTTTTTACATGGTCATCTTTCTGGAAGAATTACAAAAAATTAATTCAGGAGGTTTTGCTGCAGCCATATGGGCACATGTTTATTTAGCTATGACACATCTCAACAAAGAAGGTGACAATAGAATAAAAAACAAATACTTGAGTCCAAGTATATCAGGTGAAATGATAGGTTGTTTATGTGTTACTGAGCCTTTTGGAGGGTCAGATGTTGCAGGTATGAAGACCTCTGCTCTTAGAGATGGAGATTATTACATAATTAATGGCTCAAAAACATTTATCACCAATGGGGTTTATTCAGATTATCTTATAGTAGCTGCCAAAACAGATTTAACCTCCAAGCATGCAGGGATGTCTATTTTTATAGTAGACAGAGAATCTCAAGGTGTTTCGGCAACTAAATTAGATAAGTTAGGATGGAAAGCCTCTGATACTGCGGAAATAGCCTTTGATAACGTAAAAGTACCTGTTGAAAATTTAATGGGGGAAGAAGGAAAGGGATTTCCATATATTATGCAACATTTTGCTTTAGAGAGACTAATTATGGGAATTAATGCTCATGCAAGAGCTGAATATGCTTTAGATTATGCTCTTAAATATACCTCAGAAAGGCAAGCTTTTGGAAAGTCTCTTGATACTTTTCAGGCATTAAGACATAATCTAGCTGATATGGCTAGTCGTGTAGAAATGTGTAAGGAATTTAATTATTCAATTGCAAAAAGATTAAATAACGGCGGATATGTTGTCAAAGAAGCAAGTATGTCTAAATTATTGTCTACAAAAATGGCAGATGAAGTTATTTATGATGCACTTCAATTGTTAGGTGGATACGGCTACATGGAAGAATATCCAATTGCTAGACTGTTTAGAGACAGTAGACTCGGCCCAATTGGAGGAGGTACTTCAGAGATCTTAAAAGAAATCATTGCAAAAATTATTATAGACGGAAAAGAGTACAAGCCAGCAACATAGTTTTTTCAGAGTTTTCAAATATGATTTTCAATTTATCAAAAAAAATCACTTTTGCCTCCATATAATTAAAAATTCATATTACATTTGCAATCCATTTAAAAAATAGAACATTGAAAGGAGGTGCCAACATATGTTAATCATACCAGTAAAAGAAGGAGAGAATATTGATAGAGCTTTAAAACGTTTCAAAAGAAAATTTGATCGTACAAAGACAATGAGAAACTTACGCGAAAGAAAGCATTTCACAAAGCCATCTGTAGCTAAAAGAGCTCAAAGAATTAAAGCATCTTATGTTCAAGGCCTCAGAACAAAAGAAGAAGTCGGTTAGACTTTTTTAACAATAATATTATAAACCTACACCTCTCGGTGTGGGTTTTTTATTGCTTTCTATTTAGTACATTTGAAAGACCTATTTAAATCCAATGAATTTAATTACTTCTTTTCTAGAATATTTGATGTTAGAAAAAAAATATTCTATTCATACAATTAAAGCTTACAGGACAGATTTAATTTCTTTGCAAGATTTTTGTAAAGAAACCTATAGTCAGGAGAAAATCTCAGACATAAATTATTCTCAAATAAGGTATTGGATTGTTAATTTGGTTGAAGCCAAAGTAAGTAACCGAAGTATTAATAGAAAAATAAGTTCTTTAACATCTTTTTATAAGTATCTACAAAAAATTAAAATTATTGAAAACAATCCCCTGTCAAGTCACAAGGCTTTAAAGACACCAAAAAAAATTCAAGTTCCTTTCTCTATTAAGGAAGTTAACGAAGTTTTATCAAATATAACAAACTATGACTCCTTTGAAGCCTCAAGAAATAAGTTGATAGTTGAGCTATTTTATTCAACCGGAATGAGAAGAGCAGAGCTGATTCAGCTTAAAACAAGTTCTATAAATTTTTCTGAAAAACAATTAAAAGTTTTAGGGAAGAGAAATAAAGAACGATTACTTCCTTTACTCCCTAGTGTTATGAAAAGCCTAGATGCTTACATAAAACATAGAAGTCTTATGAATAACTCAGAAGATTATTTATTTTTGACTCAAAAAGGCAATAAAATATATGAAACTCTTGTTTATAGGGTTATAAATAATTACTTTAGTAAAGTCTCTTCGAAATTGAAGAAAAGCCCACATATTCTGAGGCATTCTTTTGCGTCCCATCTATTAAACGAAGGAGCAGATTTAAATTCGGTTAAAGAATTACTAGGACATTCAAGTTTAGCCTCTACCCAAGTCTATACACACAACAGCTTGGATCAATTAAAAAAAGTTTATAAACAAGCTCATCCTAGGAGTACAAAAAAACAAAATTCATGAAAGTATCGATCCAGTCAGTAAATTTTAATGCCGCAGTCAATCTATTAGAATTTTCAGAAAAAAAAGTAGAATCTTTGACAAAATTCCATGACAAAATTTTGAAAGCTGAAGTGTTTTTTAAACTAGAAAATTCAAGTGATAAAGAAAATAAAATCACAGAGATAAAAATAAATATTCCAGGAAATGAGTTGGTCGTAAAAAAACAATTCAAAAGTTTTGAAGAAGGAATAAGTACAGGTGTTGAATCATTAAAAAGAAGGCTTAAAAAATCAAAAGAAAAATTAAGAGATTCAATAGCTATATAAAAAGTATAAAAAAGCATAAAAAAGTTTTAGAAATTAAAAAAACTTATTACATTTGCAGTCCGTTAGAAATAACGGATTGTTTTTGTTTAAAAAACAGCCGATGTAGCTCAGCTGGCTAGAGCAGCTGATTTGTAATCAGCAGGTCGTGGGTTCGAGTCCCTCCATCGGCTCAAAAACAATAACACGTTCATTTAAATAGTGAAATTTTGGGGAGATACTCAAGCGGCCAACGAGGACGGACTGTAACTCCGTTGACTACGTCTTCGCAGGTTCGAATCCTGCTCTCCCCACAATATTCATTTAAAGTGTGAGAGTAGGTAAGATTGGTGAAGTTTGTAATTAACAATGCAAAATAATTGTCAGTTTAAAATCTATATGTCACCAAAAAAGATAGAATTATTGGTTAAAACAAATCAATAACTTTATCCTGAGTGTTAGTCTTTAAATTATGGACTTACATTCAAATTTTTCCAAGCCGGTGTAGCTCAGTTGGTAGAGCGCATCCTTGGTAGGGATGAGGTCACGGGTTCAAATCCCGTCGCTGGCTCAAAAGAAGAATTTATTAGTATTAAATATATTTAACTTAGAATTAAAAATTAATAATCATGGCAAAAGCAAATTTTGACCGTTCGAAACCACACTTAAACATTGGTACAATCGGACATGTAGATCACGGTAAGACTACACTAACTGCGGCTATTACTAAAGTACTAGCTGATGCAGGTTTATCTTCAGCATTATCATTCGACCAGATCGATAATGCACCAGAAGAAAAAGAAAGAGGTATTACAATTAACACGTCTCACGTTGAGTACCAAACAGCAAATCGTCACTATGCACACGTAGATTGTCCAGGTCACGCGGATTATG